>CAZHYP010000010.1:0-19660 GCA_964536885.1 uncultured Gammaproteobacteria bacterium
TCTCTAGAACTGGTTAAGGTTTTTGATAATTTGGTCTTTAAAGACCGAATTATTAATATGGTTTACAAAGCGAAGCTAGAGGAAAACCGAGACGCCTCCTCTTACTTGACTGAAGCCCTTGCGACCCTGCAGAATCGCCTAAAAACGCTCGATGAACGCAAGAAAAGTCTACTAAACGCCTACTTAGACCAGATTGTCCCAGAATCTGATTACAAAGCCAAAATTAAGGAAATAGAGAATGAAATAGTTGATATAAAAAAAGACTCTGAAGAGTTAAAAGCTAGAAAACAGAGTCAGGAGGAAACTACTTTGGAACGGATAAAACATTTCTTTTTAGAGCCTAAACAAAAGAGAAAAGAGTTTTTGCTCTCTAATCCAGAGAAACAAAGAGAAATCTTAAATCAGCTACTTTGGAACGCTGAAGTTGGCAATAAAAAAATCGCCAATATTTCATATAAAGAGCCATATAATATACTCTCTAAAATTCAAAATAAAGACGATTTTTCACTAGTGCGGAGAGTAAGGGATTCGAACCCTTGATACCTTGCGGTATGCCGCCTTTCCAAGACGGTGCACTCGACCACTATGCGAACTCTCCAATAGAGGCCGAGGCCTCATATCAAATATTTTATTTTGCTAACTCTTTGGCTACTAAACTTTTTAAACCGAGAACGGAAACACCCGCTTCATCAACATAGTCTTCATAAGGTCTAGCGCCAATAATTAATTCATCATTTACAAACACTGTTGGGGCGCCATAGACAGAAAACTTCTGAGCATCCGCGGCTACTTGTAACATTATTCCCTGTTTTTCTACATCGGTCAAGCACTTGTTAAAATTAGTCTCATCTAAGCCAATTTGCTTAGCCCAACCACTAATTCCTTCCACATTCAAGTTACCGGCTTTAACTGCTCTGAAAACACCTTCTCTCATTTCCTCCCATTTGTCTTGAGCAGAAGCACATTCAATCGCCATTGCGGCTTCAAGTGACATCGGTTTTAAACGAGTGGCATAAGGACGAACTGCGACTACAATTTTACTGTCAAACTCCGCTTCTAACTTTTTGATATTTTCCGCATTATCGGCAGAAAAAATATTAGAGTAATCTTCATAGACTACCACCTTAACAGCGGCTCTAAGTGAACCCATAATTTTTTCATCAGCGGAAATAGTTGGCTGACTGGCCGGAGCAAAACTGGCAGCCTGAACCTCTGGGTCGATAACAACCGCTGAATCATCTTTCCAAACCAATTTAATAATCAGGAAAATTGTCAGCAGCGCAATTAAAATTGCTACAATCGGTAAATAAGATTTTTTAGTCTTCATATAAAATTAGTTTTATTTATTTTAATTTTATCTTCAACAAGCATTGCTGCTTTAAATAATTTACTTTCAGAATTTCGAGGAGCAATAAGCTGTCCGGCAACTGGTAACATTACTCCGTCTCTTTCAACTAATCCAGTTGGAATGGAGATCGCCTGAAGTCCAGCTAAACTAGCTCCAGTTACATAAATATCTTCTAAATACATCGCTAGTGGATCATTGCTTTTCTCACTAATTTTAAATGCTGGATGTGGTGCTGTTGGGGTAAGTAGTAAATCAAAATCTTTAAATGCTTTTTCAAAATCCTGACAAATCAAAGTGCGTACCGCCTGTGCTTTTTTGTAATAAGCATCAAAGTAACCAGCTGAAAGTGCAAAGGTTCCCAACATGATACGACGTTTCGCCTCCGGACCAAATCCTTGTCCACGACTTTTCTTATAATATTCTTGTAAGTCTTTTGATTCCTTAGCATTAAAGCCCCAAGCGATACCATCAAAACGAGCTAGGTTAGAACTAATTTCTGATGGCGTTAGAATATAGTAGACCGGAATGCCGTAATCAGTGTGCGGTAGTGATACTTCACCAAAAGTAGCGCCCGCTTTTTCTAACTCTTCCCTAACTTTATCAATTGATTTTTTTATTTCGGGATCCAGTCCATCAACAAAATATTCACTTGGTAATCCAATTCTTAAACCTTTAACATCTAAACCAGTATCAACCTGACGCTCTCCTTGATAAGTAGTGGCATCAAATTCATCAGCGCCAGCAATCACTCGATAAACAGTAGCGGCGTCTTCTGCTGTTTTAGTTAGCGGTCCAATAACATCAGTTGATGAGGTCATTGATAATAAACCGAAACGAGATACTGCTCCGTAAGCTGGCTTATAACCGAACACCCCGCAAAAAGCCGCTGGATAACGAATTGAACCACCAGTGTCAGAGCCAATAGCAAAGATACATAAATCAGCCGCTACGGCCGCCCCACTACCACCGGATGAACCACCAGGAACACGACTTAAATCCCAAGGATTGTGAGTCGGTCCATAAGCAGAATTTTCTGTTGAAGCTCCGTGAGCAAATTCATCTAAATTTGTTTTTCCAAGCAATACTGCTCCGGCCTCTTTTAACTTCTTAATAATAGTAGCGTCGTAAGGAGCTATATAATTTTCCAAAATTTTTGAAGCGGCGGTAACTCTAACACCACTGGCCATCATATTGTCTTTGCAAAGATAAGGAATACCAAGCAATGGTCCGCGTTCTCCCGCTTGCAAACGTTTGTCAGCTGCATCAGCTTCTTCGCGAGCTCGCTCAGCACAAAGAGTTAGAACGGCATTTAAGCGATCGCTCGTAGCAGCTATTTGTTCTAAGCAAGCTTCAGTTAACTGTCTAGCGGTGATTTCCCCGCTATCTAATTTAACTCTTGCTTCTTTTATGTTTAATCGATTAAGTTCCATAGTAATTTAATTTAGAGTACTCGTTTTACTTTAACTTGTCCGCTAACAGTTTCTCCTTGTGAGAGTGCATTTTTAACTTCCACCTCGTCCCAAGGTTTTACTTCATCATTGCGCCAAGCATTAACTAATCCTCCGATTTGAGAGGTAATATAAACACTGTCAGTGTCTACCTCTGCTAATTTATCAATGTAATCTAAAACTGCCGATAGTTGTTTACCATATTTTAATTCTTCAGCCGCTGTTAGTTCCAAGCGAGCCAGATTGGCAATGTGTTTTATTTGTTCTTTAGTCAACATAATTTTTATTTTAAACCAGGCATCTTGTCGCCACCCAAATAAGCGAGCATTGCTCCGCCAGCAGTCGATATAAAATCAACATATTCTTCCATCTTTGTTTGTTTTAAAGCTTCAACTGTTTCTCCGCCACCGATTAGCCCATAAGCTTTTCCAGTTGAACGAGCAGCAACGGCAGTAGCGATTGCGAATGTTCCATGTTTATAGGAAGCTTCTTCAAATTTCCCCAAAGGTCCATTCCAAACAATTGTTTGAGCGGTTTTAATATAGTCAGAAAAAACTTTAATTGTCTCCGGACCGATGTCTAAAATAGCATCACTCTTATTTAGTTCGTCTAAACTTTTTATCTTTGGTTGTTTATTTTTTCCGCACACTACCACGTCAATTGGCAAAACAATCTTATCAGCGAGTTTTTGGTTCTTAAAAAATTTCTTTACGTAAATTTCACTATCCTCATCAACTAGAGATTTCCCTAATTCTAAACCTAAGTGTTTAAAAAAGTTATTAGCCAATCCGCCACCGAGCAAAATCTTGTCAGCGCTCTCATAAATTTTAGAAATGATTGGCGCCTTAGTGCTGATTTTTGCTCCACCCATAATAACAATTAAAGGTTTTTTTGGTTTTAAAATCTTATCTAAATTTTTTACTTCACTAACCAGTTGCAAACCATAATAGACTGGAATCAGTTTTTTAATTGCACTAACAGATGCTTGTTTGCGATGACAAACTGAGAAAGCTTCATTAACATAAACATCCGCTAAGCCAGCGAGTCGTTTAGCAAATTTACTATCATCTTTAAGTTCCCCTTCGTTAAATCTTAAGTTCTCTAAAAATACAATATCACCAGCCTTCATGTTAGCAATCGCCTTATCAGCTTTATAACCAACTGTTTCCGGTACAAAATCAACTGCTTTTTTAATTATCTGCGACAGACGACGTGCTACCGGTTTAAGAGATAGACTAGGAACCACCTTGGAACCAGGGTCACCCAAATGAGCCATCAAAATTACTTTAGCCCCGGCATTTCTTAAATAATTAATTGTTGGCAGTGCGGCTTTAATGCGATAATCATCTTTTACCTTTTCATCTTGAAGCGGCACGTTAAAATCAACCCGAACTAATACTTTTTTGTTCTTCAAGCTTTTTATTTTTTCAATTGATTCTAGCTTCATAAATTTATTTCTTATTTAGCTTCACCTAAGGTAACATCTACTTCACTAACCACCCCGGCCCTGTCATAAGTAATACTGATTGTTTCACCGGCCATATAAGAAGAAATGGTTTCTGCTAAATCATTATTTTGATCAAGCTCTTGATTATTAATTCTGGTAATAACATCTCCTTCAAGTAAACCAGCACGAGCAGCAACTCCGCCACTAACAATGGCTGGGTTTTTGTCGTCACCTGAGAGCCAGGCACCTTTGTCAGTTTTTAAAGTTGGTACTTTAACTGCTGATAAATTTAAGTAGCTAACACCTAAAGAAGGAAAAACTGATTTTGATTTAGCAATAAAAGCACGCCAAGCTGGTAAGAAAGTATAGTTAGGACGAATATTTTTCTCAGCATCAACCCAGCCGACAAAATCACCACCTAAATTAAACACTAGCGCATTTTTAAATTCATCAGTTACCACATCAGCAATTGTTAAACTAATATCTGGACGATCACTGCGTAACACTAGACTAGGACGTTTCTTATTAATGATTGAACTGAGCAAAACTTTGCCGTCAGCTGATAATAAAATAACTGAGGTGCCCGGTTTTAAATTATAAGCACCAGCATTTTGTCTAACTGATAAGTTAGAGGCATTTTTAAGATGTACTAAATAAACCGTACCGTCACCAGTAATCTTAACGGAAAAAGCTTTATCAAGTGCATAAACTTTTTTATCATAAGAGACTACAGAATAATCTTTAATTACTTCTTGAGAACTATTTTCTTTCAAACCATTAAGCAGTGCCCAACCGTCGTTAGATAAAATAATACCAAAAGCATCAGCTTCTTCTAAAGCGTAATATTCTTTATTGCTGTTATTTTTGAAAGCGGAAACTAAAGTTGGTTGTAGTGAGGCGGCAGTTTCTTCAATTTTGACATCTTGATTTACAACTACTTTTTTAGCATCACGAATAACTAAATTAGCTCGGTCATAAACCGAGTTAGCAATATCAACCTCTTTCGAGTTAATGAAGCTTTCTAAATTTTGTCCTAAGTAAGAACTAATAATTATGGAAGCTAAAACGCCAGAAATTGCTCCAAAGAATAAAGCTAACGTAATGATAATAAAAGTATTGGTTGGTTTTTTCATATTAATTGAGCCAGCGAGCCGTAAGCAGTAGAATCGCTAAACCGGCGTAACTTATTATAAGATATAATTTAATTTTTTTAGGTGTTAGTGCTTGTTGCAGATATAAACGAGTTAAATTGATAAACAGATAATAGACAATTCCAATAGATAAAGCAGAAACATTATAGCTTAAAGGTAAAAATATAAAAACCAACGCCATTTCCAAAATTAAAATGGTATTTATTAAACTAAACTGCAAGATTATCTTTTTGCTTAGTCCTTTTAAATCTAAATTAAGGTAAGTGACCACAAAAGCTACCACGGAAAAAATTAAAAACATCGGCCAAACGGTTAGACCGAGTAGTGACTGCAAACCGTAAAGATCGGCGGCTACTAAAAAAATAACTAGGAACCCGCCGTAAGCGTTAATGATATTTCTATCTTCTTCTTGATATAAATCTAAGCGGTGCCAAAAATAATACAAATTTTTAAAATAATTGAACAAGAAAACTAATAAGATAAAGAATAGTATTTGCACAAACAACATACTAGCCTGCAAGGAAATATAAGTCGTGATGGTGATTAAAAAACTAACTGGCAAAATCGCAAAAATCCACCACGCTTTGTTGTGCTCTGCTGTCTTCAGTAGAAATGTTAGAGCGATAGTAAGTGCCACTGACAAACCGAGGGCAACGTACAAAAACTCCGGCCAAAAGAAATAAGCTTGGGACAATAACCAAATAAGAAGTGGGTAAAGAATAACAGCGAGACGGGGGAATCTCATAATAAATTAGTTAATAATTAAAGAATTTTCAGCCGAAGAAGAGCTAACTTCGGGGCTATCAGGAGTTGTTACGGTGGTAGTAGTAATTGGGGTCGAAATCGGGGTAACTTCAAAATCTTTGCTTAATTTAGGCAATAAGTCAATGGTTTTAATTAAGCTTAATTCTCCGGTTCCGTTTAAATCGCTAATCTTTAAAAATTTATTAGAGAAAGTATAAAGGGCGTCATCAATGTACAGACTGCGCTTTACGGAATTATCATAGTAACCAATACCTCCCCAATAATCTTGATTGGTATAATTGCCACCGTCACTATGGTCAATGCGACCACGTAACTTAATCTTATTATCTTTCACATTAAACACTAAAGCGCCACTGAATTCGACTTTATCGCCGTAATTACCACTTCTTAGAACAGCTGGAATAACTACTAAATCTTTAGAGTTAGAAGCTAAGAAAGCCTTGTGGTCATAAAGAGCAATCGAGTCGCTATATTTATCACCGGTTACAAAACTATCAAGTTCTTTAGGAGCGCTAGGATTTGAAACATCAAATAAACCTAACTTCAAACCCTTATTAGTCACCGCCCCATTACTGCTAACTTCAGTGTCACGGCCGAGACCCAATAAAATATTATTTTTGTAAGGGTGTAGATAAGTTGAGTAACCAGGAATTTTAAGCTCTCCCAAAACCTTAGGGGCAGTTGGTGTTTTTAAATCAATGGCAAACAAAGGATCGGTTTGTTTATAAGTTACTAGATATGCTCTATCACCCATAAATCTGGCGGAATAAATTTGCTCACCAGTAGCTAAATTCTCTAAGGTGCCGACGGTTTGTAATTTATCATCTAGAACATAAACATTGTTGTAAGAATCTTTGCTAGCTGATTCCAGGCGTGACCAAGACTGGCTTCTGGTGGTAGCGATTCTAAAATAATCATTATATTCATCCATCGAGAATTGATTGAGCACATGACCAGAAACTTGTCCTTGCGCTTTGTAAGTTAAAGTTGAACCACTAAAAGCAATTTTATGAATAATTGTTTTTTCCATTTCTTTCGCCTTGGCTTCGAGGGTGTTTTTTAGAGTGCTGTCGATTTGAGCTTGTAAGGACTTAACTTCACCGTCACTTAAACTAGATAAATGGGACTGAACTAAATTATAAATTTTATTTTTCTTTTCATCGCTAGAGAGAATAAAATCATCAGCCGCTTCTATTTTAGAAATTTTAGCTTGATTGTCAGCGGATAAAAGAGGTTTAACTAAACCAATGGTAACTTCACGCTCAATATCATATTCATTTAAATATTCAGTGTAAGTAATATAAATGTTATTTGGTGAAACATATAAATTTTGACCACCGGACAATAAGTAAACATCGCCTTTTACAGTCTCACTAATATTTTGCAAATTAATTGCCATCACTGAAGTGAAATTATAAGATTCGTAAGGAACATCAAAGTAGAAAATATTAGGGGCGTAACATTTAGCCGACAAGCCACACTTCTCTGCTAAAATCTGACCACCATCTAAAACACGAGGTAGTATTGGCTCGGTATCAATGTAGTTTTGATAATTGTTGGTAATGAAATACAAATAATCACCAACTACACGGGAGTCAGCGTAAGAACCTTCCAAATCTAAATCTTTAACTTGTTTAGGATTTTTAGGATCAGAGATATCAAAAATCTTTAAATAAGTATAAGAACTTTGTCTTTTAAAAGTTTGATAAGTTTTGTCGTTATAAATTTGATTGTCGTAACCAAAAACAACCAAACGATTGCCGCTGATATAAAATTCTTGAGGACGTGATTTAAAAGTGATTTTAGTAATTACCGAAGCGGCGCCAGCTGGCTTAGCTTTAACAATATAGAGGTCATTGTAATCAACTAAATAAATATAATTGCCGTCAGTCTTAATAATGTCTGCTTCATCAACACCAGCTACCTGAACATTAGTGGTTGAATAATCGGAGCTAGTTGGTTCGGAGTACTCTTTAATTGCTAATTCGTTTCTTATAGCCGTATCAACCATAATCGCGCCTGTTGTTTTACCACCGCTACGACTATTTACCGGATGCTGAATTAAAAAAGTTTTGAGCTCATCAAGATCTTTAAATTTTTTAATAGCTCCCGATATTTCTTCAGTACTGATTACAACTTCACTGGTGGTAGTAGCAGTATTTTGAATTTTAGGTTTAACCACAACCTCCTTTTTTTGCCATGGAAAAGTACACCCTGTCAGTGACAACAGAATAATAATTCCTAAAATTGACAAAATATATTTTTTTTTGCGCATAATGTCAAAATAAAACTTAATTTTACGCTTTTATTATAACACTTAAAAGCCCCTTAAACAATTAATATATTTTTACCTTAACCCCAGTCGCTACTCGTTCAAAAAGATAAGAAGCGTCACTGACCCCCAAACGAATGCAACCGTGCGAAACAGGGGTTCCTAAATGATTCTCACCTTCACGGTATCCGTTAGGCCAAATCGGCAATTCATGAATACCAATACCACCAGTAACCCCCATCCAATAAGGCATCCAAAGGCCGTAGGTTTTAGACCAAGCCTTTTTAATTTTATTTTTGATAGTAAATTCTCCCTTTGGCGTGGGCATACTAGGTTTACCAGTAGAAACTTTGAATTCTCGCCAAATTACGCCACCAACTAAATAATATAGACGTTGTTTTTTTAAATTAATTTCAATCTTCTGTTCTAATTTTTTAGTTGAACTAGATAGTGGATTATAAGCCCAATCAAGTTCTCTTAAATCTTTAAAGCCGTCTCCATCAGAGTCAGGGTTATTAATATCGGTGCCAAATTTGAGCTCCATTTCATCGGTTAGTCCGTCTAAATCGGAATCGATTGGAGTTGCAGCCAAAGTGGGCGCGGCAATAAAAAATAAACTGACAAATAAAATGATAAATAATTTATTCTTCATAAATTATCTTTTAGTAAATTCGCAACCACAAAACTTTTGGCGATAAAAACCTTTTTCTTTAGCCAGTTCTTGTGATTTAGAGTAAATATCTCCGGCTCTAAAATCACGTTCTAAAAAAGTGGTGTGATATTTTTCAGCCTCTTCTTTAGAAATTTTAATTAAAGCCTGTTCGTCTTTATAAGGAGAAACTAGCAGACTAGTTGAAAAGAAATCAAAGTTTTTTTCGCTAGCTAACTTGGCGGTTTTTTCTAAACGATCACGGTAGCAAACCAAACAACGAGCACCACGTTCGGGATCATTTTCGCCACCCGCGATTTTAGTCAGCCACTCATCATGGTTATAAGGCTCAATGATTAAAGGGATATTGTTTTCACTAGCTACCACCTGAACCCATTTTAAACGCTCGTTATATTCTTCTAGAGAACATAAATTAGAATTATAAAAATACAAAATAAGAGCAAACTCTGGCACTAAAATTTCTTTGATTAAATAAGCACTACAAGGAGCACAACAAACATGAAGTAATAATTTAGCCTTCGTTTTCTTTGGTTTGATGAAAGAAAAAGACACAACTAAAATCATCATGACCAGTAGAATAATGATAAGGGCTAAAAATTTACCTTGGCTTTGTAAAAATAAACCTGATAGACCAAAGGCAGCTGATAAAAAATAAAAAACTAAAACAGTTTGTTTTTGATTTAAACCTAAAGCGAGCAGACGGTGATGCAAATGTTTTTTGTCGGCAGTTCTAAAAGGATTCTTTCTTGATAGTAGTCGGCGCATAATAGTCCAGGCCACATCTAAAATCGGAATTCCCATCACCAGCAGTGCAATCGCAATTTTACCACCAGAGATAATAGCGAGTACCCCCAAGGCAAAACCTAAAAACAGCGAACCACCTTCTCCCAAAAAAATCGAAGCTGGATTCCAATTATAAACTAAGAAACCCAAAATAGCGCCCGCCAAAACCAGAGAAACAAAAGCAATATCTGGTTGATAATATTTGGTAGTAAGCGTAAACAAAAAAATAACCAACGCCCCAATTCCAGAAACGCCACTAACTAAACCATCAACGCCATCAAGCAATTTGGTGGTATACATCATACCCATCAGCCAAATGGCAATAAAAATAGGCGATAACCAAGCGACACTGAAATAACCGCCAAAGGGGTTAGATAGTTTAGTAATTTCTACGCCACCAATTAAAACTGCAATAATAGCTAGCACCGGAAAAATTATTTGCTTCTTCGGACTAAAATTATATTTATCATCGAGCGTGCCACCAACAATTAAAATCAGCCCGCCAATTAAAAAGCCAAGCCAGTGACGTAGCTCTAAGTTACCAGAAATAAGTTGAGAGTAATTTAAAAAAATGACTGCAAAAAAAACTACAAAAATAACCACGCCACCTAACAGTGGAATTGGTTTTTGGTGAATTTTTCTGGCAAAATCTGGTTTATCAATAATTCCCCAATGTGTTGCGGCGCGATTAGCAAGTGGCGTTAAAACAAGCGACAAAGCTAAAGCCAAAATAAAAGCTCCTAAAAAAATCATATCTTTTTAAAACAATCTCTTTATAATTCCCGACCCTTTTCGACACCAATCTGACCACTGGTATTAATGAAAACAGTATCGCGTCTTTTTAACTTACCGGCTAAGAATAAATTAGCAATCTCATCTTCCACTCGTTCTTGAAGTAAACGACGTAGCGGACGAGCGCCGAATTTAGGATCATATCCCGCCTTGGCTAAAATAGCCACTCCATCTTTATCAGCTTGAAAATGAACGCCTTTCTCAGCTAAATTCTTTTTAATTTTCTTCAGCATTAAAGTGGCAATAACAATAATATTTTCCTCAGAAAGTGGCTTGAAGACGACGATACCATCAAAACGATTAATAAGTTCCGGACGCATGTACTTATTAAGTTGATTATCAATTAAATCCTGCTTAATAACACTGACATCTACTCCACGCTTCATACTGTCTTGAATGGTCAGTGAGCCAATGTTAGAAGTCGCGATAATAATTGATTGTGAAAAACTAATTGTTCTTCCCTGTCCATCGGTAAGTCGTCCATCATCTAAAAGTTGCAAGAACAAATTTAAAATATCAGGATGAGCTTTTTCAATTTCATCAAGTAAAATTAAAGAAAAAGGTTTTTTACGAACGGCCTCAGTTAAATAACCAAGAGAATCTTCATCACCAATCATTTTACTAACACTGCTGGCTTCTTGATATTCACTCATATCAAGACGAATCATATAATTTTCATCACCAAAATAAACTTCAGAAACAGTTTTCGCAAGTTCTGTTTTACCAACACCGGTTGGTCCTAAAAATAAGAACGAAGCAATCGGACGTGCGCTATCTTTTAAGTCAGCTCGAGCACGACGCAGAGCTGAAGAGACCGCTTTAACCGCCTCTTCTTGTCCCACCATGCGCTCATGAATATTGGCTTCTAAGTTTAATAATTTTTTACCTTCATCTTCAGATACTTTATTAGCCGGAATACCAGTTAATTGTTCAATGGCCGTCGCTACTTCTTCACCGCCACAAATTACGTGATCAGGATTATTGCGAGCCGCTTTGTTTGCCAAGATAACTGCCTTTTGCAATAGATTAATAGCTTTAAGAGGAGTGCTAACGTCCCGCAAATATTTATTAGATAAAGTAACGGTGCGCTCTAAAGCACTATAGGTTAAATAAATACCATAGCGAGCTTCTAAATTGCTGGCTTTACTTTCCAAGATTTGAATTGTTTGATTAAAGGTTGGCTCCGAGACACCAACAGTGGTCATTGATTCACCAAGTGAAGTGCCCTCAATAAATTTAGAGTAATTCTCAGTGGTAGAAGTGGCAATACAAAATAGGGCTTGACGATTAATAGCTTCAACTAAAACTTCAACCAATTCAAAGCTCTCTTCACCACCAGAACTAATACCCATCAATCTTTCAATATCAGGAACGTATAAAACAATATTACCGGCTCGATTAATTTCATTAATACAAATAAGTAATCTCTCTTGAGCCTCGGAAGCGGAAGCACCAGAAACTAAATTAGCAATATCGAGCTCGACTAAACGTTTATCTTGTAAAAAAGTTGGCACCTCTTCTTTAACCATCAACTGTGCTAAACCTTCGATAATGGTTCTTTTACCAACACCGGTAGGACCAATAAGCAAAACGCCGGCTTGCCCACTGGAGTAAGCATCAAAAATAGCGGCGAACTCTTTAAGCCGATCAATACATAATTCTAAATTACCAGCGCGCGCTGCTAGGGTTAAGTCACTAGAATAATGATCTGTTGTTGGCGTAGCAATAGCGGTGTAAGAACGATTCATCGCACCCCATGGTTTTAAAATAGCGGCTTTATGATACTCCTGATAATTTTTAAGAAGTTCGTCATTAACCTTGAACCATTCGATAACATTTTTTAATTTATTCTCATCAATTTCTAAATCATATAAAATCTCTGCCAAAATAGAATCATGAGAATAACAAGGCCAAGCCAAATCTAAAACAGTGGTCGCTATTTGTTTGCGACGATAGGCCTCAATACTGGCTAAGATAATTAATTCTCTTAAACTATGACTAATTTTAGGAGCGCGCGCTGAAGCTTCATCATCAGCTAAATGTTTATCTAACTTCTCTACTAACGAATTGGCGTTTACTCCCAAACGAATAAATAGTGCTTGAACTTTTTTTGATTTAAGTAAAGCACGGAATAGATGACGGGGACTTACTTCTTCTTGTTTTAGTTTAGCAGCCAAAATATAAGCTTCGTCTAAAATATTTTTAGCTTCAGCATCTAAAGTCTCAGCGACATTCCAAGAAGTTTTCTTTTTAAAATGCCCAGTTTCTGAATCAACTTTTAACTTATTATAATTAATTTTTATTTTCTCAGCCGTACTAACACTAGACCGGTAATACAAAAATAAATCAAAGACTAGGGTCAGCAAGAAAACCAACATCAAAGGGTGTTGATAATAATTTGGTTGCAGCAGATCTGCCGGACTGCTTAAAGCAACTTCTCTTTGCTCATAAAAAAACCAACCCAGAGCTAACCAGCCCAAGGCGGCAATCATAAAACAAAAGAAGTTAACCATCTTGCGAACTAAAAACAGTGTTCTATCAAGCGCAATTAAGGAACGCTTAATATGCAAACGACAATATAGAAAACAACCCTGCATCCAAGTTCCAGAGCTTTTTATCTTCTGATTATATTCAAATTGAACCGCTTCTTCGTTCATAGTATTAATAAAGTTGTTTTAAAATAGCCAATAATATTAAAAATGGTAAAGTGATATAAAAGGCAATGAAAATAAGACCCAAAACAATCATAACCAGCATCACCGCACCGCGATAAATAACTTGAACGAGACGAATAAAAAATGACACTAATCGTCCAGCAATATCATATTGACCATACATCGGCACAAAAATGTTTTTAAACCAAACTAAAAAGTTCAAAGAAGCTTCTTGGTTTTTATAAAAATTCCCCACCCCACGTAGTGTTTTAAGTAAACCGGCACCATACCACCAGATAGGAAAATACAAAAAATCCCAGAGAATCCGTACTAGTATTTTACCAAAGTAAGTAAATGAATTATGTTCCATATTTTCTTTATAAGTTGTTTTAATTATAACACAAATGACCCAGTTGACACTAGCCAAACGCTATAGTATTATTAGATTAGCACTCATAATGCTAGACTGCTAATTAAATTCTTAAAAATAGCTATATGTTTAATAAATTTACCGATAAATCTCAAGAGGCGATCATTAACGCCCAGGTCATTGCCTCAACTAATGGCCAGGCCAATATTGAGGCTAATCACATATTATTATCTTTACTTCAACAAAATGAAGGTTTAATCAAACCAATTTTGGAGAAAATAAAAATCGACCCTGATTTAATTGAAGATTACGTTGTTAGCGAAATCAATAAGTTGCCAAAAGAAAAAATTAAACCACAAAATGGTCCAATTCAAGCTGTCTCCGGAACTAGCGAGACGGCGATGATTTTAGAACGGGCCCAAAAAGAAGCTGATGGCATGGGCGATGAATTTATTTCAACCGAACACATCTTCTTAGCTTTAATTGGCGTTACTTCCCCAGCACAAACAATTTTACTTAAATTCAAAGTTGAATATCAGACTGTTAAAGAAGTTTTAACTAATTTACGTGGTGATTCCAAAATTACTGACCCCTTCCCGGAAAACAAATTTAAAGTGCTTGAAAAATACACCACTAACCTAACAGAGCTGGCACGAAATGAAAAACTTGATCCGGTTGTTGGTCGCGACACCGAAATTCGTCGTATCATGCAGATTCTACTGCGTCGTACTAAAAACAATCCAGTATTAATTGGTGAACCTGGAACTGGTAAGACAGCGATTGTTGAAGGTTTGGCACAGAGAATTGTCTCCGGCGATGTTCCAGAAAATTTAAAAAATAAAGAAGTAGTTTCTCTTGATTTAGGAGCACTGGTTGCTGGTGCTAAGTTTCGTGGTGAATTTGAAGACCGTTTAAAAGCCGTAATTCGTGAAGTGACTTCTCAAAACGGACGCATCATTTTATTTATCGACGAACTTCACACTTTAGTAGGTGCTGGTGTTAGCGAAGGTTCAATGGACGCTTCTAATATGTTGAAACCAGCCCTAGCTCGTGGTGAACTTAGAACTATTGGCGCTACTACCACTAAAGAATACCAAAAATATATTGAAAAAGACGCTGCGTTAGAACGTCGTTTTCAACCGATTTTAGTTAATGAACCAAGTATTGAAGATACGATTTCGATGTTACGTGGCCTTAAAGAAAAATATGAAGTTCATCACGGTGTTAGAATCACCGACGATGCTTTAATTGCTGCTGCTAAACTATCAAATCGTTACATCAGTGATCGCTTTTTACCTGATAAAGCAGTTGATTTAATTGATGAAGCGACCTCTTCCCTGCGCATGGAAATTGATTCCATGCCTGAAGAATTAGACCAATTAAAAAGAAATATCAAACAACTGGAGATTAATAAAGCGGCGATTGTAAATACTGATAAAAAATCTTCTAAGTTGCGTGGTATCAATCAAGAACTAGCCAGACTTAAGGAGCAATCATCACAACTGGAACTTCATTGGAATAATGAAAAAAATATTATCTCCCAAATTAGAGCTTCTAAAAAAGAAATCGAAGAACTAAAAACTAAAGCGGAGATTATTCAAAGACAAGGCAGTGATTTAACTGAGGTGGCAAAAATTAAGTATGGTTTAATTCCCGAACTGGAAAATAAAATTACTAAATATCAAGACGAGTTACTTAAAATTCAAAAGAAAGGTCAGCGAATTTTGAAAGAAGAAGTTGGCGAAGAAGATGTCGCTAAAGTTGTTGCTCGTTGGACTGGAATTCCGGCTCAGAAAATGCTAGACAGTGAAGCTAAAAAATTAGGCCAAGCGGAATCAGTTCTAACTCGTGAAGTAATTGGACAAGACGAGGCTATCAAAGCAATTTCCAATGCTATTCGTCGTTCTCGAGCTGGTATTAATGAAGAAAAAAGACCAATCGGCTCATTCTTATTTGTCGGTCCAACTGGTGTGGGAAAAACCGAACTGGCAAAAGCGATGGCTAGATTTATCTTCGATGATGAAAATTCACTTATTAGAATTGATATGAGTGAATATATGGAAAAACATTCCGTAGCGAAATTAATTGGTTCCCCTCCAGGATATATTGGTCACGACGATGGCGGACAGCTCACTGACAAAGTACGTCGTCATCCATACTCCGTTGTCTTGTTTGATGAAATTGAAAAAGCTCATCCTGACACCTTTAATATGTTGCTGCAAATTTTAGACGACGGCCGACTAACTGATTCTAAGGGGCGAGTAATTAACTTCAAAAACACCATTATCATCATGACATCTAATTTGGGTAACGAAGTTATTAAACAATATACTATTGGTTTTAATGCTGGTGAGACGGATAATAAAAAAGATTGGCGCCAAGATGAAATGAAAGAAAAAATTGATAAAATTTTACGTGATCATTTCAAATTAGAATTCTTAAATCGTATTGATGAAATTGTCTTATTTAAGAGTTTATCTAAAGAAGCGCTGGAGAATATCGTCGACTTGGAACTTAAAAAAGTAGAAAATCGTTTACACAATAAAAACATAACTTTAAAGATTAGCACCAAGGTTAAGAAGATGCTGGCCGAGAAAGGTTATGACCCAACATACGGTGCTAGACCACTTAAGCGAGTTATCCAAACAATGCTGCTTGATGAACTGGCGCTAGAAATTATTGAAGGTAAAATTAAAGAAGGTGATAAGGTAAAAATTGAAATCGGGGTTGGTGAAGAATTAGCAATTAATGTCGTATAAATCAAAAAAGGACCATCGCGGTCCTTTTTTAAATCAAGTAGCCAAGGAAGGCTATTTATACTATAATAAAGTAGTCATTTTTGTAATAAATAAAATTTTTAGTATATGTCAAATCGTTTTTTTAGCATCCTGATGCTTTTCGTCTTAACAGTCTCTGTTTTACCAGTTTCTGCCCAAGATTTAGATCCAACCTTTGTTCCTAGCAATATTATTTCTGATAGTGAAATGTTAGATGTTAGAAGCCTTAGTGTCGCTGAGATTCAGTCATTTTTAGAAAGTAAAAACAGCTATTTAGCTAAATATAAAACAACTAACGCTTACGGAACAGAAAACAAATCAGCCGCGGAAATAATTTATGATGCCGCTAATAATAATTATGATTGCGATGGTGTTACTTTAAACAGTCTAACTGACGAGAGTGAACGCAAACAAAAATGTCGTCATATCACCACCATCAGTCCTAAGGTAATACTGGCTACCATCCAAAAAGAATCTAGTTTAATTGAAGAACCAAATTACAACTCCAGATTAGATGGTTATTCTCTTGGCTATGGTTGTCCTGATTCTGGTGGTTGTAATCCGCGCTATAAAGGTTTTGCTAAACAAATTAATAGTGCTGCCTTACAATTTTTAGCTTATATGAATGAGCAAAATCGTTATCCTTATAAAGCGGGACAAACTTATACTTTCACTAATCCTTACGGCACAATTTGCAATGAACCAATGACGGTTACTGTTGAAAATAAAGCGACGGCTGCTTTATACAATTATACTCCTCATGTTTATAATGGTAATTATAATTTTTATCGTTTATACAAAAGATATTTCCCTAAAGGAGTTAGAAATTACCCAGACGGTTCTATCCTACAAGTTAAGGGTGAAGCTGGTGTTTGGCTCATTCAAAACGGACAAAAGAGACCATTTACCAGTTACAGCGCTTTAGTTTCTCGCTTTGATGTTAAAAAAATAATCACCGTGGAAACTTCTGACCTAGCACCATACTCCAAAGGTGACCCAATTAAGTTCCCTAACTATTCTTTAATTCAAATCCCAAGTGGTGGCATTTATTTATTAGTTGATAACGAAAAAAGACCAATTACTTCAAAAGATATTTTCAAGAAGATTGGCTTTAGCACTGAAGAAATAATTAAAGCTACCGACGAAGATTTAGCAGGTTATATTGAAGGAAAAACTATTACCGCTTCATCGACTTACCCAACCGGAAAATTAATCCAAGATCCAAAATCGGGTGGCGTCTTCTATGTTGAGAGTGGTTATAAATATCCAATCATTGATAAGATCTTTCTAACAACAAAGTTCAAAGATAAAAAAGTTACCAAAGGCACAACTGCCGAACTAAATAAATATACTAAAGGCGCCCCAGTTCTATTTGGTGATGGTGAACTTTTAATGTCCAATAGCGTCTCCACCGTTTATTTAATTTCTGGCGGACAAAAGAGACCATTTTCATCTGGTGAAGTGTTTGAAAAACTTGGTTATAAATTCTCCAATGTGATAACTGTCTCTCCTCAACTACTAGCTCAATACCCTGCTGGTGACCCCATCATAATTCAAACTCCTGTTAACTAATATGCCACTTACTAATGCCGCCATTGTTACACACTCACCGATTTTAATTCCGGAAATTGGAAAATTAAACCAACAGATTCTACAAAAAACTGTTGACTCTTATAATGAGCTCGCTCGTGAATTACAAGGTAACGATATTGAAACAATAGTAATCATTTCGCCACACGGCTTAATTCAAAGTGATAGATTTACTATCAACGTTGGACCGGAATTGCAAATTGATTTAAGTAGTTTTGGTTTTTTAGGAGCTACTAAAAAGTTTTTTAGTGATTTAAATTTTATTGATGAACTTAAAAAAACTGAGGGCGCAGAAATTCAATTAATCAGCAATTCTAAATTAGACTATGGCGCTTCAGTTCCGCTTTATTTATTAACAAAGGCGATGCCTGATGTAAAAGTAGTAGCAATTAATTACGCGGAAGAACTTAATTTAGAAGAACACTTGTCTTTAGGAAAACGTCTAAATCAAGTAATTAAAAATTCTTCTAAAAGAATCGCCGTAATTGCCTCTGGTGACTTATCTCATAAATTAAAAAAGAATTCGCCCGCTGGATACTCACCTAAAGGAGCAAAATTTGATAATAAGTTAATTGAATTTTTAAACGAACCACAAACCGCTACTGCAAACATTTTGAATATGGACAGTAAGTTAATTCGAGACGCTTCACAATGTGGACTTAAATCAATTGTGGTTTTACTGGGCGCCCTTGATGATAGAACTTACGAACCAGAAATTATGTCATACCAGACTGATCTTGGCGTAGGGTACTTAATGATGAATTTTAAACTATAGATTATGAAAAAAACCGAGCCACAATCAATGGCTGATATCTTCAAAGCAAAACTGGCCAAGCCAACTGTTAAAGCACCGGCTTATCCTTGGCAAGATTTGGCTCTAAGAGTTATTAAAGAACTTAACGTTCCTAACTTTAAGAGATCATCGGTTTTTAAAATTTGCAAAGAAAAAGAAGCTCAAATAGTAGAAAGAGCGATTAATGATACTAAAGAACTATGTAAGAGTGGCGAACAGTGGAAATATTTTTTCAAGATTATCGACATCCCTGCTGGTTCTCCATATACACCAAAAACATATGCCAAAAATACTAGATATAATTAAATACCCAACACCATCACTGCGAGATGTTTCCGTCGAAATTCCATTAACTGATCTTAAAAAATCAGAAATGAAGGAATTACTTGAAGACATGAAACATACTATGGTTAAACTTGATGGTGCCGGACTAGCTGCGCCACAAGTAGGAATGAATATTCGCTTAGTGGTAATTAATGATGAAAAAAATGGCAAAATTATTTTCATGATTAATCCAAAAATTACTAAAAAATCTTGGGGTCAAGAAATTGATGACGAAGGTTGTCTGTCAGTACTTGATGAAAAAGGAAAAATAATTTACGGTCCAGTCTCACGCCATAAAAAAGTAAATTGCGTTTATCTCGATGAACGTGGTGACAAGAAAAAAATTCAAGCCGAAGGATTACTAGCGAGAATTATTCAACACGAAACAGATCACCTAGACGGAATATTATTTATTGATAGATTGGAGAAATAGAAAAAAGCATCGATTACTCGATGCTTTTTATTATAGTTTTATT
>CAZHYP010000010.1:19760-21476 GCA_964536885.1 uncultured Gammaproteobacteria bacterium
TATGTTTTAGGTTGTAAATGTTCTTGAAGAAGTATTTAACCACGAAAGATATAAAAAGTCAATACACTAAAGATATCTTTTTTTTCGTTTTTTATAGAAGAAATGAGATAGCCAAATAATACCTAAAATAAGAAGAACCCACTGAATCTCTGAGTAGTATTGTGATAATAAATCTTGATTAGCTCCCAAGGTGTAACCTAAAGCGGCTAAAATAGACACCCAAATTAAAGAACCTAAGGCGGTTAAAAAAACAAATGGTAAAAATGGCATCTTAGTAAAACCAGCCGGGATAGAAATAAGTTGACGAATCACTGGAATTAAACGGCAAACAAAAGTGGCAGAATTAGCATTTTTAAGAAATTTAGTTTCCGCTCTCTCAAGATCATGACTATTTAAATGAAGTAATTTAGCAAATTTAGTATCCATCAGTTTATAAACTGCAGGGCGACCTAACCACAAAGCTAAAAAATAATTAACCATTGCCCCAAGCACACTGCCTAAAGTACCAAGAATAACAATGATGAAAATATTCATTTGTCCCTGACTAGCCAACCAAGCGGCTGGTGGAATGGCGAGTTCTGAAGGAAATGGCAAAAACGAACTCTCAACAGCCATTAAAACAAATACGCCGACATAACCTAAACCGGCGGTAATACTTAAAACCCAATTGATAAATATAGTAAACATGCTTATAATAATATCATGTCAACTCAAAAATACAAAGTAATATTTATGGGCACACCTGATTTTGCGGTGCCTGGACTTAAAGCGCTAAAGAGCGATAATCGTTTTGAAATTATCTCAGTGGTCACCCAAGAAGATAAGCCTGTTGGACGCAAACAAGAACTGTTACCGACCCCAGTTAAAAAAGCTGCCCTCGAACTTGGTTTACCAGTTTTGCAACCGAAACGTTTAAAAAATATTGCCAACGAGCTGAAAGATTTAGCTCCAGATTTTATTGTAGTGATTGCTTACGGTCAAATTCTAAATGAAGAAGTTTTAAATATTCCTAAAGTAGCGTGCATCAATGTTCATGCTTCCCTGCTACCAAAATATCGCGGTGCCGCTTGTCTGCAAGCTCCCATTTTAAATGGGGATATCGAAACCGGTGTTACTATCATGCTAATGGATAAAGGTCTTGATACTGGCGATATTTTGCATCAAGAAAAAATTAATTTAGACGGCAGTGAAACTTTAGAAATCGTTCACGATAAATTAAGCGAACTCGGAGCGAGAGTTTTAGGAAATGTTTTAGTTGATTTAGCTGAGGAAAAAATTAAGCCAATAAAACAAGATGACGGTTTAAGTTCTTACGTGACCGTAACCTATAAAAAAGACGGACAAATTAATTGGAGTGACAGTGCCACAGTTATTGAAAGAAAGATTCGCGCTTTTACTCCTTGGCCAGGGACTTTTACTTATTTGAGCGGTAAGTTGGTTAAAATTATTACAGCTAAAGAAGTATCTTGTGAAAATAATTTAAATGTTGGCGAAATATTTAGCGAAAATAAGGAGCTTTTGGTTAAGTGTGGACAAAACGCTTTGCTTATATTAGAATTACAACTTGAAGGCAAAAAAGTGACTGACTCACAAAGCTTTTTAGCTGGGCACAAAGAAGTTGTTGGTCAGAAATTTGAATAAATTTGGTCTCATCGTCTAATGGTTAGGACGCCAGGTTCTCATCCTGGTAATAGGGGTTCGATTCCCCTTGGGACT
>CAZHYP010000011.1:0-21071 GCA_964536885.1 uncultured Gammaproteobacteria bacterium
TTGGCGCTGGTGTAGTAGTAAAGATTATCAAATAATCACTCAGGCCTACTCTCTTCGCCAAGTTAGCTGAAGAGGGTGGGCCGATTGTGTTTATTTTAAACAGAGCCAAAGGGTATAAGTCTTCAAAGCGTTAGAGCTATTTAGGAGGGATTGCGTTCGACTCGCGCAATTTAATTAGTCTGCTTTTGACTTTGCACAGCGGCAAGAAATTATGTCTGAAACAAAAAAAGAAGAGTTCAAACAAAGAATTCGCATTAAAATTAAAGCGTTCGATCACAAAATCATTGATCAGTCTACTAAGACCATCGTTGAAACTATTGAACGTAGCGATGCCCAATTTTTCGGTCCAATCCCACTTCCTACTGAAAAGAGAAAGTACACGGTTAACCGATCTACTTTTGTGCACAAAGACGCTCGTGATCAGTACGAAATGAGAATTCACAAACGCATTATTGACATCGTCGAACCAAATGCCAAGACTATCGAAGACTTAACTAGCTTAAATCTTCCAGCAGGTGTTGACGTCGAGATAAAAATGCAGTAAACTAAAGTAGTAATTTTATACAAGAATAGGGCCGAGGAAAACTCAAATAACTCTTAACAAGCGTTAAGAAAGTGTTTGCGTGATAATTAGCCTGAAAACATGGAGGTAGACAGTCAAATTAAACAAAAATCACTTTTATTAATACAAAAGCTTTGTTTTATGTTTTGGCTGGTCTAAATACCAGTTTTTTTGTTTTAAAAACAATATGAAATTTATTCTAGGAAAAAAAATGCAAATGACCCAAATTTGGGTAAACGACAAGGTGGTGGCTGTCACTCCTGTTTTAGCTGGACCTTGCACCGTTACACAGGTTAAGACTAAAGAGACTGATAGTTACGATGCTCTTCAGGTAGCCTTTGGTAATAGAAAAGAGAAGAATATTAACAAACCTCAAATCGGTCATTTTAAGACTGTTGGGGTTAGTCCAGCTAAGGTTCGTGAACTTCGTGCTGAAGTGAAGGATGCTAAGGTTGGTGATGTTATTACAGTAGCGACTTTTGAAGCCGGTGACTCTATTGATGTAACTGGAACTTCAAAAGGTAAGGGTTTTCAAGGTGTAGTTAAACGTCATCACTTTGCTGGTGGAAGTAAATCTCATGGTAACAAGGACCAACTTCGTATGGGTGGTTCCGTTGGTGCTAAAGGTCCAGCTCACATCTTTAAAAACACTCGCATGCCTGGTCGCATGGGTAACGAACAAGTAACCGTAAAGAACTTAGAAATTGTTAAAGTTGATGCTGAAAATAATTTATTGTTTGTAAAGGGTGCTGTTCCAGGGGCTATTAATGGTTTTGTGATCATTAAAGGACAGGGAGAATTAAAGTTTAACGTTGCTCCTGTTGCTCCAGTAGTAGAAGAAGCGGTTGAAGAAGTAGTAGAAGAGGTAAACGAAGCTCCGGTCGAAGCTACGCTTGAAACATCGGAAGAAGCTCCAGTAGTAGAAGAAGTTGCAACAGAAGTTGCTCCTGAGGCTACCGAGGAAGCGACTCCGGCTGAAAGTGAAAATAAATAATAGTTATTTAGATATATAATATATGAAAATTAAAGTTTATAACCAGACAGCCGAGTTCGTTCATGATTTAGAAGTTTCCGAGAAAATTTTTGGTGTTAAATCTAACCCAGAATTATTACATCAAGCTGTAGTCACTCAAATGGGCAACGAACGTCAAGTTCTAGCTGATACTAAAGATCGTAGTGAAGTTCGCGGTGGTGGTAAAAAACCATGGAAACAAAAGGGAACTGGACGCGCTCGTGTAGGTTCTTCTCGTTCTCCAATTTGGACTGGTGGTGGTGTCACTTTTGGTCCAACTAGCGATAGAAACTTCTCAAAGAAAATTAATAAGAAAATGAAGCAGAAGGCAATTTTAATGGCCTTATCTGACAAATTAGCTGGTGGTACTTTAGTAATTTTAGATGAACTTAAGATGGAAGAGTTTAAGACTAAGAAATTTAACGAAGTTTTAACTGCTATCGAATCTAAAGTTTTAAATAACGAACGTCGCAATATTTTAATCATTAATGATTCTAAGGATGAAAAGGTTAAATATTCAGCTCGTAATTTAAAAGGTACTGAAATCATTAATTTGGAAAATATCAATATTGTTGAACTTTTAAAGTTTAAAAACTTATTGCTTACTGAAGCAGCAGTTAAAACTTTAGAAGAGAGATATAAATAATTGAAATCAATATGGCTATACTTGGAAATAAAAAAACTGCTGACGTAAAAGAAACCAAAAAAGCTCCTGCTAAAAAAGTAGCTGCTCCTAAGAAGGAAGCAAAAACTGAAAGCATGCAAGAACTTTACGGCACCAAAGAAACTGCAACCGGTAAAAAGGTAGCAGCAACATCAAAATTCATCGGTGCTCATCGTGTTTTAGTTCGTCCGCTTATCACTGAAAAAGCTGCCAATTTTGGCGTTTTAAATAAATATGCTTTTGTCGTTACTGAGAATGCTAACAAAGTAGAAGTTGCTAAAGCTGTTTTAGCAGTTTACGGCGTTAAACCAGTAAACGTAAACATTGTTTGCGTAAAAGGAAAAGCAGTAGCTCGTGGTCGAATCAAGGGTCGCAGAAGTGATCTTAAAAAAGCGATTGTTACTTTGAAGAAAGGTGATACAATCCAGATTTACGAGGGTGTTTAAAATATAATTTTGAAACTTTAGCAACATACCTATGGGAATTAAAAAAGTAAAACCAACTACTCCCGGCCGCAGACAAGCAACGTTTGACGATTTTGCCGATATCACTACATCAAAGCCAGAAAAATCTTTGATCGTAATTAAAAAGCAAAGAGGTGGTCGTAATAGTAATGGTAAAATAACAATTAGACATCAAGGCGGAGGCGTAAAACGTTATATCCGTATCGTTGATTTCAAGCGTGATAAATATGGCATTCCTGCCACAGTGGCTTCAATCGAATATGATCCAGGTCGCGGTGCTAGAATCGCTTTACTTAACTACGCTGATGGTGAAAAGAGATACATTGTTGCTCCAATCGGTTTAACCGTTGGTGACAAAATCGTGAGCGGTAAAGAGTTAATTGAAATCAAGGTTGGCAACGCTATGCCTGTTCAATTCATTCCAGCCGGTGTCGCCATTCATAACATTGAACTTATTGCCGGTCGCGGAGCTAAAGTAGCTCGTGGTGCTGGTAACAGCGCTTTCGTTATGGGTGTTGAGGGTAAATACGCTCAAATTAAAATGCCATCTGGTGAAATCAGATTAGTAAAGAAAGAATGTTTATGTACTATCGGTCGCGCTAGTAACCCAGACTTACGTCACATTAGTTTAGGAAAAGCTGGTCGTAGTCGTTTACTTGGTATTCGTCCAACCGTTCGTGGTACTGCGATGAATCCTAACGATCATCCACATGGTGGTGGTGAAGGTAAACAGTCCATTGGTCTAAGATATCCAAAGACTAAATGGGGTAAACCAGCTATGGGTATTAAAACTAGAAAAAAGAGCTCAACTGACAAGTTAATTGTTAAGAGAAGAGCTAAAAGAAAATAATTTAAATAAGTAAAATATTATGTCGAGAAGTTTGAAAAAAGGACCATATATCAATCCTCGCATCCTGAAAAAAGTTCAGGCTTTAACTCCTGGAGACAAAACTGTAATTAAGGTTTGGGATAGAGCTTGTTCTGTAACTCCAGAGATGGTAGGCATTACTATTGGTGTTCACAATGGTAAAACTCATTTTCCGGTTTACGTTGTTGAAAATATGGTAGGACACTGCTTAGGCGAATTCGCTCCAACCCGTAAGTTTATTTCTCACGGTGGTAAAGCAGCTAAAGCTCAAGCTAAAGGTGGTAAATAAGAAGCATTAAGTTCAAAAAATTTATGGAAATTAAAGCCAGTTTAAATGATTTGAGAATGTCACCTCGCAAAGTGCGTTTAGTCATCGACTTAATTCGCAAAATGCCAGTTGATAAAGCTTTGGCTCAACTCAAATTTACAAATAAAATTGCAACCGAACCAGTAGCTAAGATGATCGAATCTGCTATCGCTAATGGTGTTAATACTTACGGTTTAGATCGAAATAATTTATTCATTAAAGAAATTAGATCTGACGAAGGTACAACCTTAAAACGTTGGATGCCTAAAGCTCATGGTCGCGCTACTGTAATTCGTAAACGTGGTGCTCACGTTAAGGTGGTTCTAGGAGAAATTGTTGATTCTGGAAAACACGAGAAGAAAGTGGTTAAGACTGAAGCTCCAATGAAGTTAGAAGATTTAGCAAAAGAAGCTGAAAAGACTTCAAAAACTTCTAAGAAAAAAGAAGTTGAAGAAGGTGTAACACCTAAAGCCAAAACCTCTAAGGCTGCTCCAGAAAAAGGTTTTGCCGCTAAAGTTTTCCGCCGCAAGGTTGGTTAATCGAAAAACTTTCATATACTTAAATTTGTAACAAGTTATACTATGGGTAAAAAAGTAAATCCAAAAATATTCAGAATGGGAATCACAAAGAGTTGGGACTCGGTTTGGTTTGAAAGCGGCAAAAATTATATTAAAAATGTTGCTCAAGACATCGCAGTTCGACGCTATCTCATTAAAGAATTTAGAGAAGCTGGTGTTGAAAAGGTAGAAATCACCCGCAGCTTAAATCGCATTCAAATTGATTTATGGACTGGTAAACCTGGTCTACTTATCGGACGCGGTGGAAACGGCGTTGAAGAACTTAAGAAAAAATTACATACTAAATTTCTTAAGACTTTCAGAATCGGTGAAATTACTTTAAACATCAAAGAAGTAAGCCGCCCAGGTTTATCTGCTCAAATCGCAGTACAAACCATGGCTCTTGAAATCGAAAAACGTATTCCTTTCCGTAAGGTTATGAAACAAGCTATCTCTCGCATCGAACGCTCCGGCGCTCAAGGTGCTAAGGTAGTGATTGGTGGTCGTTTAAATGGTGCTGAAATTGCTCGTAGCGAAAAATTAGTTTGGGGCAAAGTACCACTTAATACTTTGAGAGCTGATATTGATTATGCTAGAGGTGCCGCTAATACCAGTTATGGCGCTATCGGCATTAAAGTTTGGGTTTACAAAGGTGAGGTTTTTGAAAAGGACAAAGAAGCCGCTTTCAAAAGCAACCGTTAATTTATAACCCTTTGAATAATTAATATTCCACGATAAATATGTTAATGCCAAAAAAAACTAAATTCCGTAAAGATCATAAGAGACGTCGCGGTGGCAAAGCTAGCCGTATGCTTACAGTGGCCTTTGGTAGCTATGGTTTAAAAGCCACTACTGAACACTGGGTAACAGCTCGTCAAATCGAATCTGCCAGACGTGTTATGACTAAATATGTGAAAAAAGGTGGTAAGATTTGGATCCGTATTTTCCCAGATAAACCAGTAACCGCTCACGGTGGTGAACTTCCAATGGGTAAAGGTAAAGGTTCTGTTGACTACTACGTAGCAATTGTTAAACCAGGCGCAGTGATGTTCGAAATGGACGGTATTGATGAAGCAACTGCTCGTCAAGCCATGTTACTAGCCGCTCATAAATTGCCACTTAAGTGCGCTTTCGTTACTAAAACTAATGCTTAATCAGTTTTAAAAATATGGAAATAAAAGAACTTACAACTAAGACTCCAGCAGAGTTAGTAAAATTACTCGCTGAATCTCAAGAGAAGTTGCGTGAATTACGTTTTAAAGATTCTAATAAACAATTAAAAAATGTTCGTTCAATTAGAGTTTTAAAACAAGATATCGCACGCATCAACACCTTGTTAAATAAGAAAGACTAATTTTAATAAATATGGCCGAAAAAAAACAAGTTAAAAAGGTAGCAGAGAAGAGGGCAGTTGCTCCAAAAGTAGCTAAACCAGCTGTTGCCACTGAGGCGAAAGCAGCCAGAACAATTATTCGTAAGAAGTTATCTGGCGTTGTTGTTTCTGATAAGAACGACAAAACTATCGTCGTCAAGGTCGAAACCGTAAAACTTCACCCAAAGTACAAGAAAAGATACACCGTTAGCCGCAAATATAAAGTTCACGATGAAAAGAATGAATTCAAGGCTGGCGACAAAGTAACTTTCGTAGAATGCCGTCCTTTGAGCCGTGATAAACGCTGGAGAGTTGTTAAGTAATTTCGCTTCTTAAGAAGCTTATAATTAGACTAAAAGTATGATTCAAGTTCAAAGCAGAATGAAGGTAGCCGACAACTCCGGAGCTAAAGACGTGATGTGTATCAGAGTCTTGGGCGGTTACAAAAAAAGATATGCCCATGTTGGCGATATTATTATTGCATCAGTAAAGTCCGCTGCTCCTCATGCTCCAATTAAAAAAGGAGATGTTGTAAAAGCCGTTATTGTTCGCACTAAGAAAGAAATTCGTCGTGTCGATGGTTCTTATTTACGTTTTGATGATAACGCTTGCGTAATTATCAACGATAAAGAAAAGAAAGAACCAAAAGGTACTAGAATTTTTGGTCCAGTAGCCCGTGAAATTCGTCGTGCTGGATTTGTAAAAATCGCTTCCTTAGCCCCTGAGGTGCTTTAATGTTTTTAAAGATCTAAAATAAACAAGTTTATGAATATTAAGAAAAATGACAAAGTGCAAATCCTAGCCGGTAAAGACAAAGGGAAGAGCGGCAAGGTTTTACAATCTTTGCCTCGCGATAACCGAGTTAGCGTTGAAGGTTTGAACTTACTGGTCAAACACATGCGTCCACGTCGTGAAGGTGAAAAAGGACAAAGAATTGAATTCCCATCCTTTATCAATGCTTCTAACGTCGCTTTGGTTTGCCCAAAGTGTGATAAAATCACTCGCGTTGCTTATAAAATCGTGGAACAAAACGGTAAATCTAAAAAATATCGTGTTTGTAAAAAGTGTCAGGAAGTCATTGAGTAATTCAATCTAAAAAAGATTAAATAATATGAGACTAAAAGAAAAATATCAGAAAGAAATCATTCCACAACTCGAAGAGAAATTCGGTTATAAGAATGAACGCAATGTTCCGCACTTAGAAAAAGTGGTTTTAAACATTGGTTTTGGAAAATTCTCTAAGGAGAAAGAGTATATGGCTGATGTTGAAAAGGGACTTACTAAAATTAGTGGACAAAAAGTTGTTTTCACTAAAGCTAAGAAGTCAATTTCCGCTTTCAAGATTCGTGAAGGAATGACAATTGGTGCGATGGTTACTCTTCGCGACCAAAGAATGTATGATTTCATCGAAAAATTAGTTGGTATCACTTTCCCTCGCGTTCGCGATTTCCGTGGTATTAGCGATAAAAATATGGATAACAAGGGTAACCTAACCATCGGGTTAAAAGATTACTCCTGTTTCCCAGAAATAAAAGTCGAAGATATTGATAAAATTTACGGTTTAGAGATTTGCATCGCCACTTCTGCTAAGAATCGTGAAGAAGGTTTAGAGCTTTTCAAATTAATGGGCTTCCCATTTAAGAAGTAGCAATAAAATTTAGATAATTAACGACTGTTCGCTGCTCTTAGCAGCGGAAAGACACAAGAATATATATGGCTAGAAAAGCATTAATTGCCAAAGCAAAACTAAAACCAAAATTTACTACCAGAAAAATAAATCGTTGTTGGCGTTGTGGTCGTAATCACGGCTATATGCGCGATTTCGGTTTATGCCGTATTTGCTTTAAAGAATTAGCGGATAACGGAGATTTACCAGGTATTAAGAAATCAAGCTGGTAATTCCAGTCCCAATTATTTAGAAAAAAGTAATAAAGAAAAAAATTCTATGACAGATCCAATCGCAGACATGTTCACTCGCATACGGAACGCCTCTGCCGTTAAAAAACTAGATACTTCCATGCCAATGAGCAAACTCAAATATGAAATTGCTAAGATTTTAGAAAGAGAAGGCTGGATTAAAAGTGTTGAAGTAATAGCGGGCGGTTTAAATGCTAGACGCAGCAGTTTTGATGAGTTAAAGATCTCTTTGAAATATCAGAAGAACGGCAAGTCACACATCAACGTTATTAATCGCGTTAGCAAACCAGGCTTACGTGTTTATGTCGATAAGGATAATATCCCGACAGTTTTAAATAACTTTGGTATCGCAATCATCTCCACTTCTAAAGGTTTAATGACCAACAAAGAAGCTAGAGCTCAAAAGATTGGCGGCGAAGTTATTGGTGAAATTTATTAATTAGTCAAATAACCTTATATGTCACGTTTAGGAAAATTACCAATCATTTTGCCTGCCGGTGTAACAGCTACTTTAAGTGGCAATGTTTTAACCGTTAAAGGTTCAAAAGGAGAATTAAAACAAGATTTTAACTCTGATGTTATTGTTAAAATTGAGGAGAGCCAAATCTTAGTTTCTAAGAATGAAAATGAGTCTAAAAAGGCTAGCGCTATGTGGGGTTTATACCGCACTCTATTTGCTAACATGGTTGAAGGCGTATCCGCTGGATTCACTCGCAAATTAGAAATCAACGGCGTTGGTTATCGTGCCAATGTTAGCGGTAACAAGCTAAATATGGCTTTAGGCTTTTCACACCCAGTTGTATTTGAATTACCAGAAGGTATTACCGCTTCAGTTGAAGGCAATGTTATTTCTTTAAATGGATATGATAAGAAATTAATTGGTGAAACTGCAGCTCGTATTCGCAAAATTAGAAAACCAGAACCTTATAAAGGTAAGGGTGTTAAATATCAAGAAGAAACATTACGCAGAAAGGCTGGTAAGTCTGCTGCTAAGGGTAAATAAAATTCTAAAATTTACAAATAATATTCTATAGTATGGACAAGAATAAAATAAAAAATGAACGCCAAGATAGAAGACACGGCCGTGTTCGTGCTAAAATAAGTGGCACTGCAGCTCGTCCAAGATTATCGGTTTTCCGCTCTAATCGTGGTATGTTCTTGCAACTTATTGATGACACCACTAGCCAGACTTTAGTTAGTGCTAAGACTCAAGAAATTAAGACTGCTTTAGCTAAAACTGAAAAATCTTTTGAACTAGGCAAATTGCTAGCTGAAAAAGCGAAGGCAAAGAACATTAGTTCAGTAGTTTTCGATCGTGGTTGTTATAAATATCATGGCCGAGTGAAAGCGGTGGCCGATGGAGCTCGCGAAGGCGGCCTTCAGTTTTAATTTAGTTTAATGCTTTAATACAAATATGTCTGACGAAAAAAAGACTAACAACAATCAAACAGCGAAACCGGCTTCAGCTTCTGCTACAGTAGCTAAAGATATCTATGGTGGTGCTCCAAAAACTGGTGGTTACCAGGGCAATAAGGGCGGTCAAGGTGGTTCTCGCGGTCCTCGTCGCGGTGGTGATCGTAACCGTGATGAAAAACGTGATGAATTTGAACAACGCATTTTAGATATCGCTCGTGTAACTCGTGTGATGGCCGGCGGTAAAAGAATGAATTTCCGTGCTTGTATTGCTATTGGTGATAAAAAAGGCAAGGTGGGCGTTGGTTTAGGAAAAGGTGCTGATGTTACTATGGCGGTTAACAAAGCAGTTAATCAAGCTAAAAAGGATTTAATAACTGTAAACACTGTAAACGATACCATTACTCATGAAGTTTTCTATAAAGAAGGCGCTGCTAAATTATTATTCAAACCAGCTCGAAGTGGTAAAGGTATTATTGCTGGTGGTGTTGCTCGTACTATTTTAGAATTAGCTGGTATCAAGAATGTAACCAGCAAACAAATGGGTACTAACAACAAGATTAATAACGCCCGTTGTACTATTGAAGCCTTAAGATCTTTAAGAGCAGCTGAGAAATCAACTAAAACTCCTAAAGCTGAAAAGGCAACTGAAAAGACCCAAAAGTAAGAAAAATATAGCGAAGGTTTAAATTATAATTTTATAATTTAGGCTAGCATAATTTATAATTCTATGTTATCACTTAATGAAATAAAAAAAGCTACCGGCTCAAGCAAGACCAAAAAACGTGTTGGTCGTGGTAATGCTTCTGGTCATGGTACTTACAGTACTCGTGGTCTTAAAGGACAAAAATCTCGTTCTGGTGTTTCTGGTTTAAAACGTTTAGGTATGAGAATGCAATTACTTCAAACTCCAAAATCTCGTGGTTTTAAATCTATTAAACAAAAGAATCAGGTTATCTCTATTAAAGCTATCAATAATAATTATAAGGACGGAGAAGTGGTGAATAAAGACACTTTAGTTGAAAAAGGCTTACTTCTTAAGAAGGGCACTCCAGTTAAAGTTTTAGGTGCTGAAAAATTAACTGTTAAAGTTAAGATCGAAGGTTTGAAAATGAGTGAATCAGTAGCCAGCCAACTTAAATAATTTTAAAGGCGGCGCTTGCCGTCTTTATCGTTTTAGCTTCTTATATAAATTATATGTTTGATAAATTTATCCAAATCTGGAAAGTTAAAGAATTACGCAACAGTGTTATTTTTGTTCTTGTCATGTTAGTTATTTTTAGACTAGCAGCTCATATCCCAATTCCTGGCGTAGATACTACTGCTCTTAGAATTTTCTTCGAAAGCAATCCAGTACTTAGTTTCGTTAATGTTTTTGCCGGTGGCGGTATGGAAAATTTCTCCATCATTATGATGGGTATTGCTCCTTACATCACTTCTTCTATTATCTTCCAATTGCTTGGTATGATTGTTCCGAAGATTGAAGAAATGCAAAAAGAAGAATCAGGACGCGCTAAAATTAATATGTGGACTCGTTATGCCACTGTGCCACTTGCTGCGATGCAAGCCTTTGGTATGATCAGTTTACTTCGCCAATCAAAGGCGATTAGCATTTCCGCCTCTTCCGGTTTCGATTTAATTGCAATGATTATTACGATTACTGCTGGTACTATTTTCTTGATGTGGATTGGTGAACTTATTTCGGAGAAGAAAATCGGTAACGGTATTTCACTTTTAATCTTTGCCGGTATCGTAGCTGGTTTACCACAAAGTGTTAGTCAAGCATTTTTGACTTTAGACCAAACCCAAATCACCACTTTAATTGCTTTTGCAGTTGTTGGTTTATTAACTGTTGTTGGTGTTGTTATTATCAATGAAGGTCAAAGAAATATTCCGGTTCAATATGCTCGTCAAATTCGTGGCAACCGTGCTTACGGCGGAACTAACTCTCACTTACCACTTCGTGTTAATATGGCTGGTGTTATTCCAATCATCTTCGCGATTTCTGTAGTAATGTTCCCACCGATGATTGCTCAGTATTTCCAACACGCTAAAACTGCTTGGATTGCTAACTTTGCGCAATGGACTATCGCTGTTTTCAATGATCAATTAGTTTACGCTATCTTATATTTTGTTCTTGTTTTTGCTTTTACTTATTTCTATACCGAAGTTATCTTCCATCCTGAGAGAATTTCCGAAAACTTACAAAAACAAGGTGGTTTTATTCCTGGTATTCGTCCAGGGAAGCACACTAGTGATTACCTAGCTAACACCACTTACAAAATTATCTTAGTTGGTGCGCTATTTCTAGCTATCGTAGCCGTTCTTCCTTTAGGAGTTAAAGCTATTACGGGTATTAATTCCTTAGCGATTGGTGGTACTAGCATCTTAATCGTGGTATCAGTAGTGATTGAAATGGTAAAACAAATTCAAGCTCAACTTACGATGAGAGAATACGACGGTATTTAATCTCTTGCCTTATTTCTTCTTAAAATTCCGCCCCACAAAGGCGGAATTTTTGTTTGACGACTAAAGCGTTTTTGCGGTAAACTTCTATTATAATTAATAAAAATATGACTTTGCAGGATTTTTTGGTTAAGGCTCACGATAAAAGTATTAATGAGGAAAGACTTAGAAGATACTTTAAAGAAATGATGTATCGTAATTTTGCTTATGAACATCTTGATGAATCAGAAAAATCTTTTGTCCTAGATATTATTTTGCGCCACCGGACGAAATTGTTTGCTCACGAACCGTTGTCCGCTTCCGATATTGAACACGAATATTATCGCATTTGGGAACGTCGTCACGAATTAAAACTCGAAGAGAATGATTTGAAAAATATTAAAGAAATCCTCCATTCTTTTAAATCTAACTAATTTATGGTTTACAAAAAAAACAGCGAAGAAATTAATATAATCCGTTTAGGCGGCCGTATTTTGGCACAAATTTTAAAAGAGTTAGTTGCTGAAGTAAAACCTGGTGTTTCGACTTTGGCGCTTGAAAATATTTTAGTTAAAAGAATTAAAGAAGCCGGTGGTCGCCCAGCTTTTAAAGATTACGATATGGGTGATGGTCTTTATTTCCCATCAGCACTGTGTGCTTCAATTAACGAAGAGGTGGTCCATGGAACAGCTGTTCCCGGACGTTTACTTAAGTCAGGTGATATTATTGATTTAGATATCGGCATGGAGTGGCCAGTTGATCCTAAAGTTAGAGCGGAAGTAGGAGCACCGGTTAATAAATTTTCTAAAGACGGTGGTTTCTATACGGACATGTGCACTACAGTGGCGGTCGGCAAAATATCAGCGGAAGCAAAAAAATTATTAAAAGTATCTCGCGAATGTTTAGAGGCGGGAATCAAACAAGCTCGTCCGGGAAACACTTTAAATGATATTGGTAAAACTATCCAAGCGATTGCGGAAATGCATGGCTATGGCGTGGTACGTGACTTAGTAGGCCATGGTGTTGGTTATATGGCCCATGAAGATCCAAATATTTTTAATTATGCCATTCCAACTCGTTCACGAGAAAATTTAGTTTTAGAGCCAGGGATGGTAATTGCGATTGAGCCAATGATAAACATGGGTACTTGGAGGGTTGATATGGCTGATAATAATTTTACCGTTGTTAGTGCTGATGGTTCACTGAGCGCTCACTTTGAGCATACGGTGGCAATTACGGAAGATGGTCCGGAGATTTTAACCAAATAATTTTATGGAAAAATATTTAGGTATTGATTGGGGAGAAAAGAGAATTGGGCTAGCAACAGCCGAAGAAGAATTAAATATGGCTTTACCACTCGGTACCGTAGTGGATGTAGCTGGTATTTTACAAACAATTGAAGAAGAAGAAATAACTAAAATAGTTTTAGGACGCCCCTATCAGATGGCTAGTTTAGAACACGATATTAATCCAGACTTTTTAAAGTTTGTGGAACTTTTAGAATCACAAACCAATCTTCCGATTATTCAAGTTGATGAAAGACTAAGTAGCTTAGCAGCGGATGCGATGGGTGGACCAAAAAAAATGCGAGCGGGTCGAGATGAAATTGCGGCCGCTTTAATTTTGCAAAGTTATTTGGACAAGGAGAAATAATTATATGGCAGAGAGCTTGAACAGCGAGGCTTTAATTTTAAAAAGAAACGACTGGCGTGAAAGCGACAGTCGCGTTATTTTATATACGAAAAAATTTGGTAAATTATCACTAGTCGCTCGGGGCGCTAAAAAATTTAAATCAAAAATTTCCGGACACATTGAACCAATTAGTTTGGTTAATATGATGATTTTGAAGGGAAGAGTTTATGATTATTTAGGTAGTGCTATCACACAGAATTCATATTTAAATATTAAGAGTAATTTAAATGCACTGTATTTTGTCGGCTTGGCTTTAGCTCTGTTTGATACTCAGGTTAAAGAAGAAGCGCCCGATGAAGAGTTATATAATTTTTTAATTAGTTGGTTAAACATCGTTGAAGAAAAGTTTGCTGCCGATTTAGATAAAGAGAACGGGGAATTGCTCTATAATTATTTTGCAATTAGATTGCTTACTATTTTAGGTTATAAACCGGAACTTTATCACTGCTTAGATTGCCATAAAAATATTAAGCCAGGGGTTAATTATTTTAATCTAAGAACTGGGGGCTTAATTTGCGAGTCATGTTTGCCAGCCAATAAGCTCAAATACTTACCTAATGAAGTCGTCACTATATCAGATGATTGTATTAAATTATTGCGTATTTTTAGCGAAAAAGACGCCTATCAATCAATCAAGACTAGCCCTACTTTAAGAAGAGAGCTTAGTCGTTTAGTAGGCTCTCTATTGACATTTATCAATTAATATAGTATACTTGAAACAGTTATTTAATATTAATATTCACTTAATTTTTGGAGGGAAAAATTATGGAAAGTCACTTTATTTTAGGCAACGGTTTATACATGCCGTTTAATGGTAATGCTTACCAGAGTCCGGATTTCGCTGCTATCGAAGAAGGAAAAAGACTTGAAGCCATGGGCTACAAAAAGATCACGGTTTTCAGGGTCGATAAGGAAAAATCAATTTACACAGCCAAAACGGACGCCCAAAAATGTCTGGAAAGGTTGGGAAATTGTTTCAAGACGCAGCCTCGTTGCCAACAACACACACAACACGCTTACGCATAAGCTTAAGCACCACACAAAAAAGAAGGAGGGTTTCGCAAGAAATCCTCTTTTTCTTTTGTTGCTATTGACTTATTTAGAGTTATGTTGTATAGTAACAAAATATTTAATCAGTACATTAACCAAAAAAATACACCATGAGAGAAGAGAAAAAAATTATTGGACCAGGGTATGCCATGGTTGGCGGTGGGGTCAGATTGCCTTTTTCGTATTCATTTATCTTAACCAACAGAGAGTTGGCAGATAATCTCGCAATTGCCAGGGCTAAAAATTTAAACTGCCCTCTCTATTATCGGGATGAAGGTGGTAATATTTTTCAGCTTTATCCGGAAAGATTTCCTGTTCCTAGGAGATCAAAAGTTGATGCTGCTGTTTATCCTGAAATGTTGTCTTGTGTTCAGAGTGGGTCTGAATACTCAAATCTGAGTTTCGTTTAAGATTGTTAGTTAAAAGGAGGGCAGAATGGAAACAACGCAAGAAACAAACATCATTTATTATCGCATTATTTCTGAGAGAGAGGTTTGTATTCCTTTCGATTCAACACAGTACACCAGAGAAGGTGCGATTAAGCGGTACTTGAATCTTTCAAAGGATTTCGTTGAACTTGTTCTTCAATTCAAAAATGGAGACATAAGGTGGCGAACACTGTATCCCACAGCGGAGGATAAAAGAAAGATGGCCGAAGCGAAAAGAAGAAAGAATTTCGAACGGCTGATGAAACGCTAAAAAGAGCTCGAAAGAGCTTAAAAAGAGTCTCAAAAGGACTCTTTTTCTTTATTATTGACTTATTTTTATTATAGTTTTAATCTAAAAAAGTATAGCAATAGGGCTATGCATGAACATTAATTTTTAGGAGGGTAAAAAAATGGACACGGAAAACATTACGTATTATCGTATTATTTCAGGTAAGGCACTTAACATTCCTTTCAATTCTTTGCAGTACACAGAAGAAGGGGCTTTGTATCGGTGTTTAAATCTCACCAAGGAATTTACCGGAGTTCAGCTGGTGGCTAAAAGGGGCGGCATAGAACGCGTCCTATATCCAACAGCAGCGGATGAAAAAAGGAGAGCTGAAGAGCGACGAAGAAACACTCATTCGTATCAATTCCAACGTCTCCAGCGCTGACAACACAAAAGAAAAGAGCTTCACAAGGAGCTCTTTTTTTCTTGCTAAAAATCTAAATAAGGGGTAAAATTGATTAGTAAAATGCCAATAAAAAACCTTTTTTGAGGCTATTTTTTAAAGATTTAATTAGTTTTCAAATTTATGTCAAGAATGATGATTGCTGAAGCTAAAAAACAAGGCCAAGGAAGCGTTAATCTAGCCGGTTGGGTTAGAAATTTACGTATTCACAAGGGCCTTATTTTTATAGATTTAAGAGATTTGTCTGGTCAGATGCAGTTAGTTATTTTAGAAAGTAGCACTGCTTTTTCTGAGGCAGAAAAGTTAACCTTAGAAAGCGTTGTTGCTGTTTCTGGAACTCTTCAAGAAAAACCAGCTAAGAAAGGTGATGATAGTGGAATTAAAGATTACGAATTACTGGTTGAGACTTTAGAAATTTTATCACTAGCACAAGAAGGATTACCAATTCCAGTTTTAACTAAAGCTGATAATGAAGCCGATATTGATTTACGTTTTGATAATCGCTGGCTTGATTTGCGTCAAGAAGAAAAACAATTAATTTTCAAAACTTGGAGTAAGTTAGAAGAAGGTTTTCGTGAAGAATTTTCTCGTTTAGGTTTTACTCAAGTTTATACTCCATGTTTAATGAATACCGCTTCTGAAACCGGCTCTGAAGTTTTTGAAGTAAAATATTTTGATCGTAAAGCTTATCTTTCTCAATCTCCTCAATTTTATAAACAGATGGCGATTGCTTCAGGTCTTGAAAAGGTATTTACTTTCGGTCCAGTTTTCCGTGCGGAAAAATCATTTACTACTCGTCATGTGACTGAATTTACTGGTTGGGATTTTGAATTTGCTTTTATTGACTCTCATCACGAAATCATGGATGTTGAAGAAAAATTATTAGTTTCTGGTTTTAAAAAATTACAAGAAACAGTGTTGCCAGAAATTGAAGTGCCTACTCAACCTTTCCCAAGAATGACACTCGCTGACGTTAAGGTGAAACTGAAAGCAGCTGGTATTACCTCAGAAAAAGAAGGCGATTTATCTCCAGAAGAAGAACGAGAAATCTGTCGCATCATCAAGGAAGAAACTGGCCACGATTTTATTTTTGTCACTGATTATCCAGCTGAGACTCGTGCTTTCTATCACATGAGATATCCTGGCACTGACACTACAAAGAGTTTTGATTTACTATATCGCGGTGTCGAAATTACTACCGGCGCACAACGTGAACATCGTGTTGATGTTTTAGAAAAACAAGCGATAGAAAAGGGAATGAATTTAGAAGAGTTGAAAGATTATATTAATTTCTTCCGCTTTGGTTGTCCACCTCATGGTGGTGTTGGTATTGGTCCCGCTCGTCTTATTATGAAAATTTTAAATTTAAGCAGTGTTAAAGAAGCATGCTTCTTGCCACGTGATGTTCGTCGCTTAATTCCATAACCTAATTTATTTAAATATAAAACTATGTCAACCACAACAATTAAACAACTCCACCGCGAAACTAGTGCATATTTAAATAATAATATCGTAGTTGGTGCTTGGGTTCGAACTGTTCGCTCTTCCAAAGAATTTGGTTTTATGGAACTTAACGACGGCACTTTCTTCAAAGGTGTTCAAGTAGTTTTTGATAATACTTTAGCTAACTTCTTGGAAGCGGAAAAATTATCCGTTGGTTCATCAGTTGAAGTCGAAGGCACTTTAGTAGAATCACCAGCGGCTGGTCAAGCTTTTGAACTTAAAGCTAGTCGCATTAAAATTCTAAACCAAGCTCCTGAAGATTACCCACTACAAAAGAAAAAACACAGTTTCGAATTCTTACGTGAAATCGCTCATCTACGTGGAAGAAGTAATACTTTTTCTGCAGTATATCGTTTGCGTTCTAAATTAAGTTTTGCGATTCACAAATTTTTTCAAGAAGAAGGTTTTGCTTATATTCACACCCCAATTATTTCTACTTCCGATTGTGAAGGCGCTGGCGAAATGTTTAACGTTACTACTTTAGATTTAGACAACGTCGCTAAAACTGAAAAAGGGGAAGTTGATTACAGCAAAGATTTCTTTGGCAAGAAAGCAGGACTAACAGTTTCTGGTCAGCTTAACGCCGAAGCGCTTGTTATGGGTTTAAACAAAGTTTATACCTTTGGTCCAACTTTCCGTGCGGAAAATTCTAACACCACTCGTCACGCTTGTGAGTTCTGGATGATGGAACCGGAAATGGCTTTTGCTACACTAGAGGACGACATGAATATCGCCGAGAAGATGTTAAAATATTTAATCAATTATGTTTTAACAGAATTACCAGAAGAAATGGAATTCTTTGATAAGTTTATTGAACCAGGATTAATCGAAAGATTGAAAGCGGTCGCTTCAGCTGATTTTGCTCGCGTTACTTACACTGAAGCGGTTGAACTTTTAATTAAGTCCGGTGAGAAATTTAATTTTCCAGTTGAATGGGGAATTGATTTGCAAACTGAACATGAACGTTACATCACTGAAAAGATTTTTAATAAACCAGTATTTCTAATCGACTATCCAAAAGACATTAAAGCTTTCTACATGAAACTAAATGAAGATGGCAAAACAGTAAGAGCGATGGATTTATTGGTTCCCGGAATTGGTGAAATTATTGGTGGTAGTCAACGTGAAGAAGATTACGACAAATTAGCTAAACGTATGACTGAGATGGGACTAAACGTGGCTGATTATGATTGGTATTTAGATTTACGCAAATATGGTTCCGTTGATCATGCTGGTTTTGGTTTAGGTTTTGAGCGTGCGATTATGTATTTAACGGGTATGGCTAACATCCGTGATGTAATTCCATTCCCACGTACTCCTAAAAACGCTAACTTCTAAATCTATGGGTTTGGTATTTATGGTGGTTATTTTATCTCTAATTTTTTTAGCCTTTTTGGTACTAGCCATCTCGGTTAATAAAAATCAATCTAACAATATGAACAACAATGCTAAGTATGCTTTTTACTATCTGTTGTCGCTGGTGGCTTTAATTTTCACTGCAATTTCAGTGGGAATGGTTGCCTTTGGAATTATCAATGACACCATCTTCGATACTTTAACTTCTCGAAATGGCGTTAGTGATTCTTTGAAGTTCGCGATCTCCGCTTTAATTATTGCGGCACCAATTTTCTTTGTTACTCAAAAACTGATTAACAAAGGACTTAAAAATGGGGAACTAGAAAAAGAATCTGGGGTTCGACGTTGGCTTACTTATTTTATTTTACTTGTTTCGTCAGTTACTATCTTGGGAGTATTTATCGGGGTGGTTAATAATTTTTTAGCTGGTGAATTTACATTAAGCTTTATCTTAAAAGCGATTAGCATGCTAATTATCTCCGCGGCGGTTTTTTCTTTCTTTCTTTTTGATATTAAAAGAATAGACGTTACTGCTAAAAGTTTAGCGATGAAAATTTTCTTTTACGCTTCGCTCACCATTATCGTGGCCGCGTTTGTTAGTGCTTGGTTCTTCATTGAATCACCAGCCGTTACTCGTGCTAAGAGATTAGATCAAAATTTAATCAACAATATTAATACCATTGAAAATGCGGTTAATTCTTATAACGAGAAATATAAAAAATTACCGGAGAACTTAGAAGAATTACAAAAAAATCGTGACATGTATTTAGATACCATGGCCTTTAGCGACCGTGAAACCGGGGCGCCGATTGACTATAAAAAAACTGGAACTAGCACTTTTGAAATCTGTGCTACTTTTAGAACTGATAATAAAAATATTGATCCTAGAAAAGATACGGCTTATTACGATCCAACTAAGATTCATGAAGCCGGTTATCAGTGTTTAACTAACACCACTTGGGCTGACCAGAAAACTACCGAAGCTAAACCAGTTCTTATCGATTAATTATGATGGAACTTAAACTTGAAAAATTTGAAGGGCCCCTTGGCATCTTGCTTAAATTAATTGAGCAGGAAGAATTAGATATTACCGAAATCGCTTTAGCCAGTATTGCTGATGAGTTTTTAGCTTATGTTGAAACCTCAGAGAATATTGGACCAGAAGAAATGGCTGATTTCTTGGTGATGGCAGCACGTCTTTTATATATTAAATCAAAAGCACTGTTGCCATATTTAGTCAGCGCTGAAGAGGAAGAAGAAATTACCGAACTGGAAAATCAACTAAAAATGTATAAAGAGTTCGTCGATGCTAGCGCTAAGATTGCTCAGCTAGTGGGAGAAAAAAAGTTTTTGTTCTCGCCGGTTATTCTTAACAAAAATTTTCGTCGCCCGAAAAAAGAGAAGCCAAGTTTTATTCCGCCAGCCGGCATCACTCAAGTTTTACTTCACGATCGTTTTGAAGAATTACTTGAGCGCTTAAACAAAAAAGAAGAACCGCTTGATGAAAGTTCTTTGGTGGGAAAAATTAGTATTGATGAACGCATTGATTACATAAGAGATATGCTGGGTAAGAAATTAAGATTTAGTTTTTCTCAGTTTCTTAAAACCGCACAAAGCCGTACCGAAATTATCGTTAACTTTTTAGCAGTGCTTGAACTGGCTAAGCAGAGAGAACTTACTTTTGAACAAGACGAATTATTTAGTGAAATTCACGTCGTGCTTCGTCAAGACGTTATAACCAATTAATTTATGAATTTATTTTCTAAGCTTGAATCATTATTATTTATTTCCAGCAAACCATTATCCGTTAAAGAAATGGCTGAGCTCTTAGGCGTTAAAGCCAAAGAAGTTGAAGACGCTCTCGACAAGATGGCGCATGATTACAAAGAACAAAATCGCGGTTTTATTTTAATTAAAAATAATAGCCAGTATCAACTAACTACCGCTCCAGAAAACGCGGAGCTAATTAGTAAATTTTTAAAAGAAGAAACTAGCGGGGAATTATCTCAGCCAAGTTTAGAAGCACTGACAATCATTGCTTATCGCGGACCAATTACTAAATTAGAATTAGAACGAATTCGTGGTGTTAACTGCTCACTGATTTTAAGAAACTTACTTATCCGCGGTTTAATTGAAGAGAAAGCCGATAAGCAAAAAAACGAAACCTTTTACTCAGTTACTTTAGATTTTATTAAATTTTTAGGGGTATCTTCAATCGAAGAATTACCAGATTACGAAAAATTACACAAAGTAGAATCCTTAGAAGAAGTTTTAGAAGAACCAGTAACTCTTTAATTCCATTATTACCATGTATTTGTCATTTTTTATAAATTGTTTAGCGGCTTTGTTTTTTTCTGATTTTGATCTCAAACCAGAAAGCGCTTTGGTGTTTTACGGTCAGTGTCGTCCAGCAGCGATTTCTCGGTTGCCAGAAAATTTAGTCGCCCCTCAAGTTATTAAAAAACCAAATGCTCCGGAGTTTAGTTTAACAGCTTCCAGTGGCGCTGTTTTACTGGTTAAGAATAATACTTTTCTCTATGAAAAGAATTCCGGTAATAAACAGCCCATCGCCAGTTTAACAAAGCTAATGACCGCCCTTATTTTTTTAGAACATAATCCAGGGCTAGATACCGAATATGTAATTACTCCGGCCGATAATATTTCTGGAGGAAAAAATAATTTGTTTACCGGTGATACGGTTAAAGTGTCAGACTTGCTTCGCACTAGTCTAATTGCCTCCGATAACGGTGCTACGATGGCGCTAGCTCACTC
>CAZHYP010000012.1:0-20617 GCA_964536885.1 uncultured Gammaproteobacteria bacterium
ACGGTTTGGCTTAAATCACCAACCATGTTGTCTTTTAAGAAATCAAAACCAAATTCATTATTAGTACCATAGGTAATATCACAGCGGTAAGCATCACGACGAGAAATCAATTTGAAGTGTTTAAGTCTTTCGTCGTATTGAGTTTCATCAGTATATTCTGGGTCATAAATAAAAGCTTGATCATGAACAATAACACTGGTACTAAGTCCTAAAGCATGATAAACAGGTGCCATCCAACCAGCACCAACGCGAGACAAATAATCATTAACGGTGATAAGATGAACACCTTCGCCTTCTAAGGCATTCAAATATAAAGGCAAAGTAGCTACTAAAGTTTTACCTTCACCAGTTTTCATTTCGGCAATTTCACCACGATGCAAAATAATACCACCGATAAGCTGTACATCGTAATGACGTTTACCTAAAATGCGACGAGAAGCTTCACGAACAGCAGCAAAAGCTTCAGGTAAAATATCGTCTAAAGTTTTACCAGACTTAAGCTGTTCTTTAAACTCTGCGGTTTTATTTTTTAATTCCTCTTCGGATAATGTTTTGAAAGACTCCTCTAACCCGTTAATTTTTTCGATTATCGGATTCAAAGATTTAACAATCTTTTCATTGGGGTCGCCCAGGAGTTTGGTTAAGAAATTCATAATATTTTAATAATTATTTAGCTATAATATAGATACTAACAATAAAAAATTATAGTGTAAATATATAATTTTTAGCTTCTTGTTAGCACTCGCACTTAATGACTGCTAATTTCATAATACTCCACCCTGTTATATTTATCAAGAGCTTTACTTGTGCTATAATTAAAGCACTAATAAACCTAATAAATCTTGCTATTTTTAGCGAGAACAATCTAAAAATATATGAAAAAAACCATTTCTTTGGTTTTAGTTCTAGCGTTCGCCTGCGCCCTGCTGTTGCAACTTCCGGTTTTAGCTAGCGACGAAGTTGTAACAACAACTAAAGCCACTTCGTCTTTAGAAAAAATTCTCTCACCAGAACAAATGAACATGTACCGAGAGATTAGAAAAGTTGGCAATGACTTGTTTGGGATCAGAAAGGCTAGTAGCACAATTGCCAATATCACCAAAAATGATGAAAAAAAAGCAGAGGCTGCTAAAAACGCCTTAGAAAAAAAACTAGCGGAAATTAAAAAAGCTGGTTTAGAAAAAATCATTTCTTTAGACCAGGTAAAGTTATTCGATAAAATAACCAAGGTTGGCAATGATTTATTTGGTGTCAAGAAAAAAGGGGCTTTAGTTTTACCAGCCATGAATGAGGAATTGATTGGTTGCGTTTCCAGCGCCATTGATGCTAAAGATGCTAGCATTAACATTACTTTTACCGATTCAGCTACTGAGATTACAACCGCTATTGATGCTCGTGGCACTTGCCAAAAAGAAGCTCTAAAACTAAACAGTGGACGAGAAGAAGCTGTTAAAGCTTGTGCTAGAACTTTTCAAGAAGCAACAAAGACAGCTAATGAAAAAGCTAAAAGAGGCCAACAAGAAGCTTGGAATACCTACAAAGTAAGCTTAAAAGCTTGCTCAAGTGCTGCCAGCACTACTGAAATAGTAATCGAAGATGGTGGCGAAATTTTAAAATAAAAATTAGCAATAAAAAACAGCTCTACTAAGAGCTGTTTTTTTATTTATCTGCCGCGTTGTTTATCACGAGCTTTTTCACGATATTTTATAATCACCTCATCGAGATGATCTCTAACTTTATCAATGGCCTTATATAAATCGCTTTCGGTTTTTTCCACTCGAAGCAAATCATGAGGAACTTCTAAATTAACTTCTACTCTAAATATTTCCCCTTTATTTTGTCCGCTAATAATTCTTTCAACTTCGACATCACAATTTAAAACTTGAGTGTCGCCTAAATACTTGTCCAACATGTCCATCTTGTCCTGAACATAGTTCGAAATTGCATCAGTCATTTCAATCTTGGTTGCCTTTAAATTTATCTTCATAAATGTTGATTCGATAAGTTATAAGAAAAGCATTTTCTTAAAAACTAATCGACGTTTTAATGATAGAAAGAACGATATTTTACATCTATATTATAGCATTTTTCTAACAAAAAATCGAGGCGTAAATTACCTCGATTTTTAGCGGAAAATATTTTCTTAAAACATGCGCGCAATATCTTTATAGGTTACTAACAATATAAGAACCATCAAAAACATAAACCCAATGTTGTGAATTATAGCCTCAGTTTCTTTTTTAATTGGACGGCCCTTTAATTTCTCAATCGCTAAAAATAGAATGCGACCACCATCTAAAGCTGGGAATGGTAAAAAGTTAATTACTGCTAAATTAAGAGATAGTAGAGCGGTAAAATTAAGCAAGTTAACAAAACCAAAACGTGCTACCTCGCCAGTCATCTGCGCAATTCTAATTGGACCACCAACAGCATCAGAAGCTCCAGCGCCACGAATTAAATCCCAAATAAGCCCTACAAAAGAAACTAAAATAACCCACAATAATATAATGGTTTGTTTTAATCCCTCCCAAATAGCCTTAAAAAATGGGTAACGAACGGTATCGACTTGCTCGAGTCCGACGCCAATAATTGCTTTATCGTCTTTTAATTCCGGAGTAACATTTAAGGTTAAATTTTCACTGCCACGAGTAACTTTCAAAACAACAGCGCTATCACTTTTAGAGCCAATATAATTTTGCATTTCTGGAATGCTCGCAAAAGTTAAATCATCAGCGCCAGTTATAACATCACCAGTTAAAACACCGGCGGAAGCGGCTGGGGAATCTTTTTGAACTTCTGATATTTGAATCTTACCACCAGTCTCCACTGATTGCGGAGCGCCAATTAAAAAGCAAGCGGAAAAGATAACAAAAGCTAAAATAACATTCATGATTACTCCCGCGGCTAAGATAAGAGCACGCTTCCAAATTTTTTGAGCACCAAAGCTATCTTTATCTTCGCGCTCATCACCGTTTTCCCCTTTAATTTTTACAAAGCCACCGATTGGTAACCAGTTTAAAGAATAAACAGTGTCAGCTGGAACCTCATCGCCCTCTAAACTTTCTAAATCGCGATTACCAACTAATTTACGCCATTTACCTTGAGCATCTTTGTAAACACCGATAGCTCGAGGCGGAAAACCTAAACCAAATTCCTCCGCTTTAACACCAAATTTTCGAGCAGTAAAAAAGTGCCCCGCTTCGTGAACAAACACTAAAACGGATAACACTAAAATAAATATGACAATTGTAGTAAACATGTAATTAAATTTCCATTATATCTTTTTCTTTCTTATCTCTTAGCTCTTTTAACTCTTCGTTTTTCTTAGCAATGAATTCGTCTAATTCTTTTTCATTTCTAAATTTTTCATCTTCGGTAATTTCTTTAGCATCAAATGATTCTTCGATTTCGCCTTTAACATCTTCACGTACTTGGCGCAAAGAGATGCGAGCCTTTTCCATTCTTTCATTTAACTTTTTAACTAACTCTTTACGATTTTCTTCGGTCAGTGGTGGAATGGATAAACGAATTTTATCACCTTCATTTACAATTCCTAGACCTAAATTAGCTTCGACAATTCCCTTTTCAACTGCTTTGGTAACTCCTTTATCCCAAGGAGTAATGATAAAACTGCGAGAATCAGAAACAGTAATGTTAGCAACGCCGTTTAAAGCGTTCATCACGCCATAGGCTTCAACTTTAACGCCATCAAGCATTACTGGATTAGCTCTTCCAGTTCTTAAACTAGCAATGTCGCTTTTAAAAAATTCAATTACACTGGAAAACTTTTCTTGATTGTCAGATACAAAATTACTCATATATTTTTATTTTTTAATTAGTTATTTCTCTTACTCCTAAATATATATTATTAGGATTTTTATAGTCTATTAAGATAAAGGAAGCGCCGCGGCTAGTTGGTAATTTTTTATTAGACCAAGAAGCACCGCCATCAATTGATCTAAAGAAGGTTAAATTAGTGGCGTAATAAATCTGTTTAGAGTTTTTAGGGTTAACCGCTATGGTCCTTATAATACCGTCTTTCTCACTAGGAAGCAAATTGAGTTTTTGCCAAGTAACTCCACGGTCAGAAGATTTAACAATGGCACTATCGGTGGCTAAAAAGATGGAGCCGTCGCTAGGAACAATCTCTAAACCTCTAAAGTTATAACCAATTTCCATATCTTTTAAAACAGAGTTAAGGTCGGTCCAATTATCAACCGCGAAGTTGGCTTCGATATTAGCCGATGTTCTTGGATTAGTTTCGGTGTTAGAGAGGAAAGTATAGAGTTTGGAATTCTTATCCACTACATAAACTTGGCGACTGTCTTTTGGTGATAAAACTAATTTGGCAATTGAAACGTCGAGTCTTTTCATGACTCGCCAAGAATTACCGCCATCGATACTCTTTAAAATATCGCCTTTAGAGGTTCCAAGATAAAGATTAACTGGATTATAAAAATCAATTGCTAAAGTAGTAAATAAAGCATTAGGGTCGGCATCTAAATAAATTTGTTTCCAAGTCCGGGCGCAATCAACAGAACGATAAAGACGATTAGCAAAGGTGCTATAGATATCGCATTTATTTTCTGGGTTAACAGCAATACTGGTGACAGTTGTTTTCGGGAAAGTTTTTGCCTCATTCCAACCAGTAGTAATATTATAGGAATAATACAGCCCTTGTTTATAAGAGCCCATGTAAACAGCAGTACTATCACTAGGATCTAAAGACATAGTACTAACATCTAAAGCGCCGATACTGCCTGGCATTCCTGAGACGGAAGGAACGGCCGAAAACTGTTTAAAATTTACTCCACTATCAGTTGATAGGAAAACTCCGCCCAAATCAGGGCCGGCAGAGGTGCCACTATTGTCGCCGCCAAAAGAAAAAGAACAAGCTGATAAAACAACAATAAGTAGAGGCAATAAAACTAGAAGGCTTATTTTCTTGTTAGTCATACGATTAAAGATTATAGATTAATTGTTCAAGCACAGCGTTTGGTGAAACGTTGGCTGATAAATAGCGTTTTAAAGTATATAATAATTCTAATATTTTTGAATAGTAAATTAAAGCCTCATCATTGCTGCTAACACTTAGGGCGGAAATCTCCTTGACTAAGGCGGTGTGCTGAATAAGCTCGGGGCAACCCATGGTATACAAAGATATATCTCGAGCTACTTTTTGCCAACTTTCTAAAATGGCTGAGGCCTTATCAGCTGACAGCGAGCCCTGACCGGATAAATAATTGGATAACGCTTTTAATCTTTCTGGGATGTCGGAATTAAAAAATGACAAAAACAAACGGGCAATTTCAAGTTGTTCTTCATAAATTGCCTCATTTTCAATGAACCGGGCGGCTAAAAGTGGTCTGCCAGCAGAAAGAGCGGCTACGTCTTTAGCGTCACCGCGCTTTAGGTTTAATTCCCTAACTAGATAGTCATAAACGGTTTCAAAAGCCACTGGATAGAAATATAAAACTTGAGAACGAGAGACAATTGTGGGCATTAGTAAATCAACCGAGGAGGTAAGTAAAATAATAATTACTTTATCTCGTGGCTCTTCCAGGGTTTTAAGTAAAGCACTAGCGGCCTCGGGACTTAAGGTCTCAGCGTCCTTTATAATCCCAATTTTATAAGAGTTTAAAAAAGAACTAAGAGACAACATCTTAATAAAATCACGGACTGCTTCAATCGAAATGTTTTTTTTACCAGCTTCACGGCTTAAAATATGCAAATCGCTGTTAACCGAGGAAAAATCACGAACTTCTTGAACGTCAGATATTATAAGATTGCGAGCAAAGGCCAGTGCCACCGTGCTTTTGCCTAAGTCTTCTGGACCGGCAAAAATATAAGTTTGGGCTAACTTATGCTTAAAAAGACTTCTGTCTAAGAATTCAATAAGATTATCGTTGCCTATTTGTGGCCACTCAAATTGGTTTTGGTAGGGTTTATCAGCTTTTGACATGCTTTTATTATAACATGAGAGCAAGATAAGCAAAAGACTAAAAAATTGATTTTTAGCCCTTTAATTGTTATAGTTAGCCTATAAATATATGAATAAAAGAATCAAACAAGTTATCTTATTAATCGGCGACTTAGCGATTTTATACCTTTCCTTGTGGCTATCGCTAAAATTCCGCTCTCTGTTGGACACTTCCCTAGAATTGATTTGGGAAAAGAACCTGGTTTATTTTTTACCAGTCTTTGCCATCTGGATTTTAGTACTCTACATAGGCGGGGCTTATAAATTGAATTTAGTTTATAATCAAGGTCGTTTTAGATTAACGACAATTAATTCGATAACCTCGGCTTTCCTAATATCTATTATTTATTTCTATCTAAACCAATCAGAGATTGCTCCAAAAACCATTTTAGTTATTTTTGCTTTAGTTTTCGGAATTCTATTTTTCATCTGGCGTTCTATTTTTAATTTCTTTGTTAAATCGTATTTGCCAAAGAATAACCTTGCTTTTATTGGTTGGAACAAATCAATCGAAAATTTACTAGAAGACGTCAAAAACCAACCTCATCATGGGTTTAACACCGCTTTGGTGTTTAAAAATACTGAGGACATCGCTAACCTACCAGCAATAATTAGAGAAAAGAATATTCACACTATTGTAATAAGCAACGAATTATCAACGGATACTAAATTAAATGAAATTTTATTTGATTGTTTACCACTTAACGTTGCTTTTTATACTCAAATTGATTTTTATGAATCAATAAACGGTAAAGTGCCAACAGAATCAATTGATCAAAACTGGTTTATTAGTAATTTAAACGAAGGTAACCGCCACTATTTTAATATCTTCAAAAGAGTGACTGATTTAGTGCTTAGTTCTGTCTTGCTTATCATTAGTTTTCCCTTTTGGCCACTGATTGCCTTAGCAATTAAGCTGGAAAGTCGCGGACCGGTTTTCTTTAAACAAAAACGAGTTGGTTTAAACGAAAAAGTTTTTGAGATGCTTAAATTCCGCACCATGAAAACTATTGGTAACGATGGTTCGATGACTAAGGAGAAAGACAATCGCATCACCAAGCTAGGAAATTTCTTACGTAAAACCAGATTGGATGAAATACCTCAAGTGATTAATATTTTACGTGGCGAAATGAGTTTTATTGGACCACGTCCGGAACGTCCAGAGTATGTTGAGGAACTAGCCAAACAAATTCCTTTCTATAAAACCAGATTGCTAATTAAACCAGGTGTCAGCGGTTGGGATCAAATCTCAGGAATCTATCATTCACCATCGCTAGAAGATACGATGGAAAAATTACAATACGATTTATATTATTTAAAACATCGCTCAATTTATTTTGATTTGGGAATATTTCTTAAAACAGCGGCAACTGTTTTAGGACGAGGAGGAAGGTAGAACAAGATTAAACAACGCTAGTGTCTAGCGCTGTTAATTATTTTTGTTAACGCGGGAAAACTATAAATTTTTCCACGATTAGAATTTGGTGTTAAATCCCTGATTATTCCCATTTCTAAAAATTTACTAATAACAGAATATAAGGATCTGTCACTTTTAATTTTAACGTTTTCTTTTATAGACGAAGCCATAAATGTCGGTTTTATAAATATGGCTTCTAAAAATTTATTCGCATAAATCGAACCAACTTCTGGCATCTTAGCATCTAAATCCTTGTAAAGTTTTTCTATCTTTTCGACCTGAGCAAAAGTATCTTTGGTTTGACTATATATAGCATCCATCAAAAACGTAATCCAAGGAAGCCAAGCCTCTTTTTCACTCACCTCACGCAAAAGGCGATAGTAAACATCGCGATGCTCTTCTAAATATTCACTAACATAAATATTAGGATAAGAAGTGACACCTTTCTCGTATAAAAATAGTGGGATTAGAAGACGTCCAACACGACCATTACCATCAGCAAAAGGATGAATGGTTTCAAACTGATAGTGGGCAATAGCAATTTTAACAAGCGGGTCAACCGCATCAGATTGATTTAAATATTTTTCTAGATTAGAAAACAAAGGAATAATATACTTAGGTTCTGGAGGAATGAAGGTGGCTTGTTCTATAGTAGCACCGTAAGGCGCAATAAAAACCTGATGGTCACGAAACTCACCGGGCATTTTGTTTTTACCACGAACAGAATTAAGAAGTATTCGGTGCAGACCTTTTATATAATTTTCTGAAATCGGAAAATCTTTAAGTAAATTCTTACCCTTACTTATGGCCAATCGATAATTAAATATTTCTTGGTAATCATTTCCCTTTTCGTCGGTATCTGTGTTTGTGTCTTTAGCATCAAAAAGTAAGACCTCATCAAGGGTGGCTTGAGTGCCTTCAATTTTCGAACTTAAAACCGCTTCTTTAGTAATAAAGGAGCGTTTAATTATCTCTGGATTGGGCAGTCTTTTAACCGCCTCATCATAGCGAGCCACTATTTCCCTGGTTTGAATAATTTTAGAAAAAATTGGAGAAATATCGATAGCGGGTGGTAAAAATGGGGGTCTAAAAGGTTTTTTTGTCATATTGTTAGTTTAAGTAATTAAACTTATTTTACTTAATAAAATAGTACCATATCTTATTTTACTTTTCAAGCCTTTTGTAAAATAAGGTTTCGACTTATTTTACATTATGCTTTTATGACAATGCCCAAGAGAAACTCTTTTTTTAATAGTTTTTATATTCTAAGCCAATTATCAGGAATGAGATCATTGGCGCTGGCCTTTTTATCAGCAAACCACTGCTTTGGAGTAATTACTATTTTGTTAGGATTATTGATTAACCAAGCGCCCCACCAAGAAAATGAGCTATTAGCTGTTATCGCGTGATGGCACTGACTCATAATACTAAGCTCTTCAAAATCTTGTAACACACCATCGGAGACATAAACAGCCCCCTCTATCTTTAAATTATTACGAGTCCAAGCGATATCATCGGAAAAAATAAAAAACTTGGGACTAACAAGCTTCTCTTTCATGATACTAATAGCCCGCTCATAATAATCCAAGGAGCAAAGGCCAAAGAACCTGCTGGCAGCATTATTTGAAACATAATCACCACGACGAACATGAACAAAAACTGATTCTGCGTCCGTGATGTTATTATTTACCGGAAATTCGGCTCGCAATTTAAACTCTTCTCTAATAATATTTTCTATACCTTCAAAATATTTATAGCTTTGAAAGAAACCGGTGAGCCAAATGTGGTCTTTGAAACGCAAAACCTGAGCATCAAAACCAACCCCATTTTCAAAATAATATTTTTTAAGATAACGTCTGGTTTTAAAACCAAGTTTTCTTAGTACTCGATGAAGCAGGTGAATTTTATCGTAAACAGAATTAGCTGAATGATTATCAGCTACTTTAACTTTAAATAAATCAAGTAAATACTGCCGTGGCGTATCCGGTCCAGAGTGAGCATAATAACCATAATCAATATTAATTCCAACATTGTTTTTAATAGCCAGGCTACGAGCAGCGGCATATTGAAATAATTGATTACCAAGACCACCTTTTATTTTGAGATTGATCATAGACTTAAAATAATTCTAAGAATAGATTTTATTTTGGCTTTAAAATAGTTAGGGTAATCTTTTTTGTATCTATTAATCACCAAATCGGTTTTAAAAGCAATTCTCTTTTTGCTAGCCTTAGAGATGCCACCAGAGTGTACTAAATAAGCAGTTAGTGGTTCTTTTAAATTGGCCAACTTAAATTGCTTACCAATTTTCAGCCACAAATCCAAGTCTTCGCAAACAACCAAGGACTCATCATAACCGGAAAAGGCTTCTTTTCTAAACAAAACACTAGACTGCGCAAACTGATTTTTAAGTAAAATCCTTTGTCTAATCAAATCGTCACTGGTTGCGAAAATATCTTCTTTAATTTTATTTCCCTGCTCATCAACTAAAATAATGCCGGTGCCTACTAATCCGATTTTACTATCTTGATTTATAACTTCTAATTGTTTTTGTAGTTTATTATTATCTAACCAATAATCATCACTGTCTAACATGGCAATATACTGACCACAAGAGAGTGACACGCCGAGATTGCGACTCTTAGAAATTCCTAGATTAACTTCATTTTTATAATATTTAATTCTATCATCATTAGGAATTACATCTTTAGTGTTATCAGTAGAGGCGTCATCAATAATTATCAGCTCAAAATCTTGATAACTCTGCGACAAAACACTCGCAATTGCCTTGGGTAGTAAATCAGCTCGATTGTAAGTGCAAATAATGACTGAGATCATATAAATATTTTATTCTTTTATAAACCAGAAACAACCGCAACCATATTTTTGATTTTTAACTAGTTCGGGATTAGCATTTTCGATTAACAAACCTTTATCATCAATTAAAGAAAATTCTTTTAATTTTAAATCTTTAAAATATTCCACTACCATCTCATAAGAATAAATGCGATGAGCATTATATTCTATTCTTGGTTTACCAACTGGCACCACAAATAATAAAGAACCATCAACACTTAATACTCTTTTAAGCTCATGGATTGCCTGTAAATCTGAAACTGGGTTAATTAAATCACCATAACGACCAAGCCCAATATGCTCAACAGTGTGCATACATGACAAAGAATTAATGCTACTGTCAGCAAAATCCAAATTAGTTAAATCCGCATGACTACTTGTTAAATTTGATAATCTTAAATCAGCCGGACGATAATCATAAAAATTAACCGGCACAAAAGCTGAAACTATTCCAGAAAAGTATAAACTAGAAGAGATGTCAGTATGGACCTCTGGATTTATTTCCCTTACTTTTCTAGCTGCCCAAGAAGTATGATAAACATAATGAGCATCAAAGTTAGTTTTAACTGTCTTATCTTTTATACAAGGGTAGAAATCAGACAACTTAACACTAAAACGCTTCTCTGTTTTGATAAATTTTAGGTAATCTAAAATTATAAAGGGAGAAAATAACAGTCTTATTGTTTTTTTAATTAAGGTTTTCATTTTTTTAAAATAAATAAAAGATTATTTACAAACGCTCTCAACATACTTTTTATTTTATCTTTTAATCTCACATAAACAACTAAGCCGGTTTCTCCTTTTTCGCCATTTTTTAATCTAATTCCTCTATTATCAAGATTGCCAAACCAATTATTTCTATCTACATATAATATATCATCCACATTTATCAAATAATCAAACTCTTTTATAATTTTAGTTGCAATGCTACAAATTCCTTTATTTGCTTCTCTAACCCAATAAGATTCGTGTCCATATCTATGCAAATAACACACATCTTTTACTACAATCATTTTTCCACCAACAGCTAATTGCCTAAAACCAAAACCCCAAGCATCTAAAGATTTTGAAAATTCTGGATAACCACCACTTTTTTCCCAAATATTTTTTGTGAATAAATAATTACCACTAGCACCTGGGCATATATGTCCAGATAAATGATCCGCTAAAGTAAAAATGTTTTGGGGAAAAATCCATGTGTGGGTAGGAGAGTTTATATCTTCATTAAAGAATCTAATTTCACCAAAAACTGACACATCAGCATTATTAAAAATTAAGGCTTTTTTTAATTTTTCAACACTACCTGGTAAAAGTAAATTATCTGAATCTAGACAGAATATTAAATTGTTTCTTGTGTTTTTTATGGCGGTATTCCTAGCGCTTGCCCCGCCAAGGTTTCTCTCGTGCTTAATAACTTTAATAAAATTATATTCACTTGAAAGTTTTTCTAATATTTTAGACGTATTATCTGAAGAACCATCATCACAAACAACAATTTCATCGCCATCGGAAATATTGCCATCTATTATAGAAAATAATGAGTCTTCTATTGTCGAATCACAATTATAAGCTGGGGTTATAAAACTTACATTGTCCATAAGATAAAAGATTAAAAAGCGTAGATAACGCCATTCTGTTTATAAATTTTATATTCCGAATTTGAATCACGGATAATAATCTCTATGTTTTTTTCATCATTAACGGAATGATAGGTACAAATTGCTAACTTTGGTTTATATCTTTTTAGAACATTTGATGCCCCCTTTAGCATATCCACTTCGCCGCCCTCTATATCGGCCTTAATGAAGTTAACCTTACCAATATTTTTCTCACTAACAAAATCGTCTAGAGAAATTATATTTTTTTCAAATATAGTTTCTCGTCCGCAAAACTTTCTCACAATATCAATCTTATTTTCATTTAATTTACTAACTCCTAAAAGATTAGAGCCGCCACCTTCTTCTGGCTCAAAAGCATAAACTTTTGAGGCTCCATATTTTATGCAAACTGCAGAAAAATCTCCTGGCGCTGCTCCTAGATCAATTACGACATCGTTTTTATTAACAACTACTTCGTTTAAAAAATAGGTGAAACCATGACTGGTAATATGCCCAAAGGCATAGTCAGGCTCCTTTTTTCCTAAATTATCACTAAGATATATAAGAGTTTTGTAGATGCTTTTCTGCTCTTCATGGAACATTCTAACATCCTCATTTCTATAAATAACACCAATGCTCGCTGGTTTTAATACATTAAAAAATGAATCAGCTGTTATAAAAGACAATGGAAGCTTTGCTCCGCCAAAGTTATATATAGAACCGTTCCTGTACCCACCTATCTCCTTTTTGACTTTCAAGTATTCAAGATCATTATAAAAATATTTACGAATAGCTTCTGTTTTACGATCTTTATATATAGTTAATAACAACGGAATTCTATTAATCCAGCGATTAACCAGTTGAACAAAAGAAGATCTTCGCAAAAAATCAACTTTTTTTATACGTTTTTTGATTCCTCTTAATAGACTCTTTTTTATCATAAAAAAATTAATACAAAAAAATAACAAAAATATTAACGCACTAAGCTAATTAAAATGCCCGTTTCTACATATTTCATCAAGTATCATATCAATATTATACTTATAATCCCACTCGGGATAATGGTTTTTAAATTTTGAAACATCCGAAATATACCAAATATGATCCCCCGATCTATTCTCTTCTAAATATTCAAAAATAGCCTTTTTCCCTAATATTTTTTCTATTTTTTCAATAGCTTCAATCATTGATATATTAGAGTTTCGACCACCACCAGCATTATAAACCTCACCTTTTTTAGGGTTTTGGTGATAATGCCAAAACATATTCACCAAGTCATAGCTATGTATATTGTCTCTAACTTGTTTTCCTTTATACCCAAAAATGGTGTACTTCTGACCAGTCGCTATACATTTTACTAGATAAGCTAAGAATCCATGAAGTTTAGTGCCACTGTGATTTGGTCCAGTCAGACATCCGCCCCTAAAAACACCTGTGTTTAAATCAAAATATCTGCCATACTCTTGAACCATGACATCAGCAGATAATTTGGAAACACCAAAAATACTATGCTTAGACTGATCAATACTCATACTTTCGTCTATGCCATTTTTATAAAAACCATGATTCTCATCGATTTCATATCTTTTATCTAACTCAACTAGTGGTAATTGGTTTGGGGTGTCACCGTAAACCTTATTAGTTGATGTGTAGATAAAAGTTGCTTTTGGGCAATATTTCCTAAAATTCTCCAACATAACCAATGTCCCAACTGCATTAACAGAAAAATCAGTATATGGCTCCTTGGCTGCCCAATCATGCGATGGCTGAGCTGCTGTATGTATAATAATTTCAAAATTATATCTCTTAAAAATATCTTCAATATCATCGTTATTTCTTATATCAACTGCATGATGAATATATTTCTCTTGAAAAGTGTTTTCTAATTCTTTTTTGTTCCAATCAGTACTAGCCTCTTCTCCAAAAAAATACTTTCTCATATCGTTATCGATGCCGACAACTGAATAACCTTTTTCGATAAAGAATTTTACGGACTCGGATCCGATAAGACCAGCGGACCCTGTTACTAATGCATACTTCATATTTTTTATTTTATTATACTAAAAGTTTTTACTATATTTTTTATAGCTTGTTCATAAGTGTACTTTTTTACAATTTCTTGTTGTGCCTTAACAATATTAATATACTCATTCTTCGAAAGAGAAAGAGTTTTTTCTATAATCTCCTCAATAGACGAACCATTAACGAAATGATCACCTAGAATTTCTTTAAATTTTTTAACATTAGTTATACCTAGCTGACCATAAGAAATATTTTTAAACATTCTACATGGCAAATAATCAGTTTTAACTTGTTGAAAACCTCCAATTGCTGGCGCTATCCTTGACCATCTTATTAAAAACAAATGAATAAAATCAGGCACAACCTTAACCTTGATGAATTTTAATTTATTTTTGTGCAAAACTTCTTTTAACTCAGCTATCTCATTTAGATTGCCATGGTTGTTAGAATCGTTCCAAACATTGCCAACCCAGATTACAAGATTATTTCTTCTAAAAACTGGTTTCTTGAATTCCTGAGACGATAAATTTGTGCCCCATGGTTGATACAAAGTTCTAGTTTTAGTATCAAAATAATTTACAACACCCCACTTTACATCGGATTGGTCAGCCCCATTTTCATTATTATAAACTTGTAACTTAATTAAGTGTTCCGGATTTATTTTGTTGGTAAATAATTCCTTATAATTATGCAAGCAATAAAAAACATCATCTCTTATTGGCAAATAAAAATCATCCAAGGTATTTTTTTCCGGAACCATTCTGCCAATTGCGGCGGTTGATATTATCAAATCGCCAGGTTTAATCTTTTTTGCTGACATCTTAGAATCTTCCAACCAAATAGCGTCATATCCGATTTTTTTTGCATTTTTATAAAATGCTTGATGAATATGCCTTTGGGTGTGATATTTATATTTAAGTCCCCAAATAACTATTCTTTTAATTTTCTCTTCATTAGTCATATGTTTCTATTTTATATTTTTTCTATAATATTTTTTCAAATAATCATACCATTTTGATGGTAATTTCCTAGCAATTCTATTAATATGGGGGGTTAATTTTATATATTTATAGAATAACCACTTAAGAATAAACAATCTTAATATTTTATATTTTAAAGTATTAAACTTTGAATAATAGAGATTTGAATATGGGGATATTTTTAAATAATGATACCAAAGATCTTCTCTAAAACCAGAATACAAGTTATTCCATGGTTTACCAGTGGCATAATGTAAAATCACAGAATTACTGTTGCTATTATTTTTAAAGAAATTACAACTGTCAAACCTTGTGCTTTTACAATCATTGAAAATGTTATTTATAGGTTTTATTTTACCATCAAAAATAACATTAATGATATCCTGGTCAACGGTTAATAATTTCCCATTTAAATTTTTAGCAACTGCATATGCTTTTTCATAACTAATAATTTTGCGACAATTATGCAAATTAAACAACATAACACCTGATTGAAAATATTTATCATTTTTTAATCCAAGCCTCAAAGCGTCGTTGATATTTTTTTCTTCAAGCGCCATTAAAAAATTATTTTCAAAATCTGAATAATAAAAATCTTTTACACCATCAAGTACTAAAGTATCGCAGTCTAAATACAATAATCTACCAATGTTTTTTGGTAACAACTCATTCACCAACAAACGGAAGTATGCTTCTCTTGTCCATCTAAAGGTTGGGATATCTTGAAAATAAAAACTATCAACTTGTTTTAAGATAATTTTTTGTGAATATTTTTTAGCCAATTGGTTTATATTAAAATTATTCTCTGATGAAATCCCACTATGAAAAATAAAGACCGTGAACTCTTCGTCTTTATTGTTTTCAAAAAGCGACGTCAAACAAACGGTCAACGGCATTGCATAATTATCATCACAAGACATTAATATATACATCATACTAGAATGAAAATAATTCTTTAAGATCCTCTGTTATTTTTTGATAGCTATAATTAACTAATATCATTTCACGACACTTTGTATTATAATCTTTAGCTACTCCCCTGTTTTCTAAATAAAAAATTATATTACTGGCTAATTTATTATAATCAAGAACATCGTGAAATAAAGCTTTATCTTTAAAAACACCACGAAATGACATAATACTTGGCAAACACAAAGCGCAACCAGAGAGAGCTGCATTAAAAACAGAAACACACATTCCTTCGTCAAATGAAGAGTTTAAACAAACCAAGCAATTGCTAAGTATTTTATTCGCATTTTCCGGAACCTGAAAACCGTGATGTATTAAGTTTAATTTATTAGAAGCTATTTTCTTGCTTTCATTTTCGTATTCTTCACCAATTAAATGAAGTGTTACTCCTGGATATTTATCGGCAACAATATTCACAGCTTTTATAATGGTTTTTAAATTTTTCTTCTCGGTTATGTTACCAAAATATGCCAGGTCATGACGCGACTCGTTTGATACTAAATATTTATAAGCAGAAAAAGATAAGGATATTGGAATAATTTTTAGTTTGTCTTCTTTTACCCCTTGTTCTAATAAAAATCTCTTTTCCTCTTCATTATTAAGTCTTATTCTAGAAAATAATTTCATCGAAAAATTAAATAATGCTTGTTTAATTTTATTTTGTCTAATTGGGTGGGTATGCCCCATAAATATAGCTCTTCTTGAAAAAACAGGAACAATTAAAGAGCCCATCATTACACTGTTTACATAAAAAACAGCCCCTTTAATAGAGTACTTTATTAAATTATATAAATAGTTAGACCAACCTTTATAATGAATTACTTTTACACCGATTGGTAGAGCAGGATCATTTTCTATACATTCTTCTTCTTTGCCAATGATAACAACTGTTTTGTATCCAAGCTCTTTAGCTACAACTAAGGCGTGAATATGGTAATGTTCCTCTTTGGCAAAATTATAAAAATACCCTTTATAACCCCAAATTATAGAAACAAAATATTTATTATGCATATCTTTTTTTGCTTAAGAAAAATATTGCTGGACCAATCAAATAAGACACCAAGGTAGCTAAAGCGGCTCCGCTGACGCCAACTTTTGGAATTAAAATTATATTTAAAACAACATTAACAATCATTCCAATTAAATTTAAAAAGAATAATAATTTAATTCTATTTTCAATTAGCAACTGCTGGTTAAAGCCAAAGCTTAAGAATAAACCGACACCGGACCAAACATATATCTGTAGAATACTTGAAGCACCAACATAGGCTGATCCATATAAAATATTAATAAGCCAAGGTGAAATAAAACTAAGTGGTAAAGCAATAGCAACAGCTAAAAACAATAACAACAAATATAGATTGCTAAGCCTGTTATAATATTTTTTTAAATCATCTTTTCTAGCGTTTATAATTGCTGGAAACAAAGAATTACAAATAAGCAGTGGAACAAAATACCAAACTTCAACTAATTTTACCGCCGCCGCATACAAACCAACGGCGGCGCTATCAAGATAATTTCCAATCATTACCTGATCAATCTTCATATATATTGAAGAGGCAACACTAGATAACATCAGTAACCAAGAAACTGATAAGAAAGTTTTTAATATTTTTTTATCAAATGACCAGTTTAGAAAACTTAGACCAGCTTTTTTATAAAACCAAAAATAAAGAATAGCTCCCAGAATATAGTCAAAAACATAAATCATCATTAACCAAATAATTCCAGCATTAAAAACAATTAATGCAACCTTAAGTAAGGAAATAATTATAATCCCAATTATTTGAACTAAAGAATTTTTTTTAGCCTGAACATTGGCTCTAAAGAAAATTCCTGGAATTGAAAAAGCAGATATTACAAAATTAGCTGACCAAATAGCAATTAAAAGTTTCGCTAAGTCACTCACAACTAACAACTGAGAAATAGAAATTGTAGCAATAATTGCTAACAACCCTCCAAATAAATTAGTTGCAAAAGCTGTTCCAAGTAATCTATCTCTCTTTTCAGGGCTTTCTACTAAATCACGGGCTAATAAATCATTAACCCCCAAATTAGCTAGAAAAGAAAACATTCCAACAAAAGCCAAGGAATAACTAAATATCCCAAAATTTTCTGGACCAAGATAACGAGCTAACCAAATACCAACTACAACCGAGATGATATTAAACATCTGCCCAAAAAACATCCACCCCGTATTTTTGAAGTAGCGCTGAAAACCTTGATGAGCCCAAATTTCTTTGGCTCTTTTTTGTATCATCTCTGTCATTTATTTTTTTCTAAAATAATCTACTGTCATCACCAAGCCGTCATGCAAAGAAACTTTTGGCTCCCAAGCTAATTTGGCTTTAGCTAGACTAATATCTGGTTTTCGTTTAATTGGATCATCAGCTGGAAGTGGTCTGAAAACTAATTTTGATTTTGCCTTAGTAATTTTGATTATTTCCTTAGCAATCTCAATCATAGTTTTTTCAATTGGGTTGCCAATATTAACCGGACCAGCAAAACCAGCCTTATTCATCATTTTATAAATTCCTAAAATAGTGTCAGACACAAAACAGAACGATCTCGTTTGATTTCCCTTACCGTAAATAGTTATATTTTTACCACTTAGTGCTTGAACAATAAAATTAGAAACTACGCGACCATCATCAGGAGCCATATTAGGACCATAGGTATTAAAGAGTCTTACAATTCTAATATCTAAACCAAACTGTCTTTGATATTCAAATAAAATTGCCTCGGCTACTCTCTTCCCTTCATCATAACAAGCTCTTAGACCATTTGGATTAACGTTACCCCAATATGATTCTGTTTGAGGATGCACTAATGGATTACCATAAACTTCTGAAGTTGAGGTTTGCAATATTCTGGCTTTATTTTTTTTAGCAAACTCACATAAGTTCATTACTCCGATAGTACTTGCTTTGATTGTTCCTACAGGGTCATTTTGATAATGAATTGGTGACGCCGGGCAAGCTAAATTATATATTTGATCAAAACGTCCTTTAAGTTTAAAAGGTTTATTAATGTCACCTTTTACAAAAGAAAAATTTTTATCTTTCAAGAGATCGACGATATTATTTTTGGAACCGGTATAAAGATTATCAAAACAAACAACCTGATTACCTTTATCAAGTAATAATCTGCAAAGATGTGATCCTAAAAATCCAGCCCCACCAGTAACTAAAATTCTTTTCATAAAAATAAAATTAAAAAAGGCAGCTCAAACAAGCTACCACTCTTTAGTCTTCTCTAAAACTTTATTTTTCAAACCTAAATAAGCCTCTATCGCCTTCTCTTCTACTTTAGGTGACACTAATTTTAAGATTTCGAGTCCTAAAATGCGATATTGCTTCCCCACCTTATTAGCTTTTAGCATCCCACTCTTAAGCAAGCGCTTCATGGTGCTATTACTAATTTTTAGTATCTTTTCTGTCTCACCAGTGGTATAGACAGCATTTGGTTTTATTTCTTCAGTCATGCTTTAATTATATCTCTTGGTGTCACTAGGTGTCAAATGGGGTCAAAGTTACTTAACAAATCTTAACAAACGATCAAAACTACCATCATCAGCTTCATGTAAAGCGGCAATATATTCTTTTCTATTATCATTATCGGATCTGAGATTATCATCACCCCAAAGGAATAATGGTTTCTTAAATATTCTCTCAAGCATTAAATCAGCCAATAAACGACACAGACGACCGTTGCCGTTAGGAAATGGATGGATTAAAACTAGTCCATGATGAAAGCGAACAGCGATTTCTTCCTCAGAAAAACTTTTATTAACTAACCAATAATTAACATTTTGCAACAAATAACCAATCGCTACCGGAATTTGATGCCAAGGAGTTGCGCCAATGTTTTTGTCGCTTTTTCTAAAATTCCCTGCCCAAGACCAGACTGAACTAAACATCTGGTAATGCAGAGTTTTAATAAATTTTTCACTTAAAAGAATTTCTGTGGTTATTTTTTTATTAAATAACCATTTTAATGAGGATTCAATATTTTTCTGTTCAAATTCATCCAGTTCAGCGTGATTAGTAATCCCTTTAATTTTTAAGCCCTCCTTTTCTTCTTCTGACAAAAGCGAGGCATCTCCGTTGTAACTTAAATTTAATCCCATAAATACTTAGGTTTGTTTCTTATAATTTCATCTCTTAACTCTTTAACTGATTTTTTTAGCCGAGCCCTAGAATTAGCTTGATTTTCCAAAGTCATGGTCTTATTTAAACGTTTAACAATCTCTTTAGATTTAATAAGCGCCCGACTGTTAACTAAATCTTCTAAATTTGTTGTCGAAGTTATAAAGCCATAGCCCAAGTTTAAACCAAAAGCCTTCGCAGCCTGATTAAGTGTCTTTAACGTAATACTACCATCGCGCTCTCTTTGTTCTAACATTCTAACGCCTTGAGGACTCATTTTCATTCTTCTACCTAATTGTTCCAAGGACATACCCAAAGAAGTCCGAACATCGTTAATCCAGCTCTGACTTTGATTATTTTTAATAACCTTATCTATTTTTTTAATTTTTTGGTCAATTTGGCTTATTCTTAATGATAAATTGTCTTTTTTCATAAACTTATATGTTTATAAATTACAAGTATTTTTAAATATATATGTTTATATTATAAACTATAATACAGAAAAGTCAAGACTTTTATCCAATTGACTGGAAAATAGTCATAATAAGATTATTTTAGCTAATAATAAATAATAATTTCCTGACTAAAAATAATTAAGAACAATAAATGCCATAATAGTTCCCCACCATCTTATCCGCCGAGAAGTC
>CAZHYP010000013.1:0-20482 GCA_964536885.1 uncultured Gammaproteobacteria bacterium
GAACTAGTGATTGCGGGCGATTTTTTTGACCTAAAAAAGTTCTTAAAAATATTGAGGTAATGTTATAAGGTAAATTAGCAACGACCTTATAATCTTGCGGTAAATCAGTTGGGTTAAATTTTAAAATATCCTGATTTACAATAGTCACGTTTTCGACATCTTGAGAATCCAAGCCAATTTGTAAAAAATTAGAGAGCTTATCATCAAGTTCAACAGACACAACTTGTTTAGCTACCTTAGCTAGTTTGGCGGTTAAAAATCCTAACCCCGGGCCAACTTCTAACACGGTATCTTCTTTGGTAATTTCGGCCGCTTCAACTATTTCGTCGTAAATTTTTTCATTAATTAAAAAATTCTGACCCTTGCTGCGACTTGGTCTAATTTCAAACATCTTACATAATTCAATTGTCTTCTGGGCTAGGGTCATTTTATTTTAATTATTTAATTACAATGCTAAGCAATTTACCTTTTACATAAACTACTTTTATCACCTCTTTGTCTTCTAACCATTTCTTAACATTTTCATCGGCGAAAGCTAATTCTTTAGCAGATTCTTCAGTGATATCAGAAGCAACTTCAATCGTGGAACGAAGTCTGCCGTTAATTTGAATGGCTAAAACAAAAGTATCGTCTTGAAGTAGAGCTTCATCGTATTTTGGCCAAGACTCTTTAACAATTAAAGTGTTGTGACCTAATTGCTCCCATAATTCTTCCGCTAAATGAGGGGCAAATGGTTCTAAAATTCTAACAAATAAAGCTAAATTGTCTTTTGATAAAGGCCAAGTGTTATTTTTATTTTTAAAGTCGTAAATCTCATTAACTAAAATCATCAGAGCTGAGATAGCGGTGTTGTATTTAAATTCTTCAATATCATCACTGACTTTTTTAATAGTCTTATGAAGCAGTGAAACAATTTTTTTATCATCTTCTCTTGTTAATTCTTGATTTATTTCACTAACACGATCCAAGAAACGAGAAACACCAACAATACCTTTGCTGTTCCAAGGCTTCATGTCTTCAAGCGGACCCATAAACATTTCATAAAGGCGTAAGGCGTCAGCTCCATTAGAATTTACTAAATCATCAGGGTTAATAACATTACCCTTTGATTTACTCATTTTATTTCCGTCCTCGCCTAAAATAATTCCTTGATGACGTAGTTTTAAAAATGGTTCATCAAAATTTACATAACCATATTTCTTTAAAACTTTGGTAAAGAAACGGGCGTATAACAAATGTAAAACAGTGTGTTCGGCGCCACCAAAATATAAATCAACCGGTAACCATTTAGCTAACTTGTCAGCGGCCGCAAAAACTTCATCGTTTTTAGTGTCGGCATAACGCAAATAATACCAAGATGAGCAAACAAAAGTATCCATCGTATCACTTTCACGACGAGCCTTAGCGCCACATTTTGGGCAAGTTACTTTGTGAAATTCTTCTGAATATTTTAAAGGTGATTCTCCGGTCGGACGGAAATCAACATCGGTTGGTAATTTAACTGGTAAATCCTCAACGGGAACTGGAACTTCGCCGCATTTATCACAATAGATAATTGGAATTGGAGCCCCCCAATATCTTTGGCGAGAAACTAACCAATCACGAAGTCGATAATTAATAGTTTTTTCTCCCTGCTCCGTGCGAGTTAAAAAATCGGTCATTCTAGTTCTAGCTTCAGCCGATTTTAAACCAGTAAATTCTCCCGAATCAACTAACAAACCATCGTCACAATAAGGCTCTTCATCGGAATCTATCTCAGGGACAATAGATGTTTTAATTTCTAGATTATATTTTTTAGCAAACTCGAAATCACGTTCATCATGAGCAGGAACAGCCATCACTGCTCCTGTCCCGTAATTGGCTAGCACATAATCAGCTACAAAAACAGTTACTTCTTCATTGTTAAAAGGATTAACCGCTTTTATGCCCTCTAAAATTACGCCACTCTTATCTTTGTTTAAATCAGTGCGCTGCAATTCAGTTTTAGCAGAGACGTCGTTAATATATTTCTCGACTTCGGTTCCATTTTTAACGTAAGCTAATAATTCTTTAGTTAGGGCGCTTTCAGGAGCTAAAACTACATAAGTGCAACCAAAAATCGTATCAACACGAGTAGTAAATACTCTAACTTTTTTTTCTTCAGTTAAACCATCGGCGGTCAAGGCAAAATCAACCAAAGCCCCTTCGCTACGACCAATCCAATTTCTCTGAGCAGATTTAGTTGACTCTGGCCAATTAAGATTATCTAAACCAGAAAGTAGTCCGGATACTTCGCGACCCTCGTGTTTTATATCTTCGACAAAATCAGTAATTTTGAAAAACCATTGCTCTAAATCTTTTTGAATAACATCATTACCACAACGCTCACAAACACCGCCCTCAGCTTGTTCACGGGCAAGCACTGTCTGACAGCTATCACACCAATTTACTTTGGCCTTTTTCTTATAGGCTAAACCATTATTATACATTAGTAAGAACATCCATTGAGTCCATTTATAATATTCTGGTTCACAAGTAACTACTACTCTATCCCAATCATAAGAAAAACCTAAAGAATCAATTTGTTTAATAAAATTGGCACTAGCAGTTTTAGTAGTTTCAGCTGGATGAATACCGGTTTTAATGGCATAATTTTCTGCCGGCAAACCAAAAGCATCAAAACCTTGAGGGTGTAAAACGTTAAAACCCTTCGCTCGACAATAACGAGCATAAATATCAGTGGCGGTATAAGATTCTACGTGTCCAGCATGAAGACCAGCCCCCGATGGATAAGGAAACATATCTAAAATAAAGCGTTTTGGCTTATCACTTACTTCATCGGTCTTAAAAACAGCTTCATCTCGCCAACGTTTCTGCCATTTTTTCTCAATATCTTGATGATTATACATAAATTTATCACTAATAATATGGGCTTATTCTATCTCAAAATTAGGGTTTTGGCAATAAAAAAACAGCTAAATAGCTAGCTGTTTTTGAATTTATAATTCAAGCACCACAGGACAATGATCAGAACCGACAATCTTATCTAATATCTGAGCATTTTTTAATTTTTTAAGTAGTTTTTTAGAGGTACAGAAATAATCAATCCGCCAACCAATATTTCTCTGACGTGCCCCAGCGCGATACGACCACCAAGTATACTGGATTTTGTCACCATTTAAAGCTCGATAACTATCAATGAAACCGTCTCCCAAAAAATCAGTCATCCAAGCACACTCTTCAACCGTAAACCCTGGATTACCAACGTTTTCTTTGGGACGAGCCAAATCAATTGGCAAGTGGGCAACATTAAAATCGCCACAAATAATTACCGGCTTCTTCTCTTCTAACTTTTTTAAATATTTCTGTAATTTTTGATTAAATTCTATTTTATAATCTAAACGTGATAACTCGTGGTTAGAGTTTGGGAAATAGCAATTTACTAAGTAAAAATCTTTAAATTCAGCGATTTGGGTGCGCCCCTCATCATCAAATTTTGACAGACCAAACCCATTTTTAACATCTGGTTGAGCCAAATCTTCGCGCACTAAAATAGCGGTGCCGCTATAACCCGGTCTTTTAGCACAATTCCAATATTCTTTATAGCCCGGAAAGTCCAATTTAGCATCATTTTTGCTACTTTCGGAAATTTTAACCTCTTGCAAACAAAGAGCGTCTGGCTTTTCGGTTAATAAAAACTCGGAAAAGTTTTTTTTCATCACCGCCCTAATACCATTTACGTTCCAAGAAATGAGTTTCATAGTGTCAATTTTTCCTAAATTATGTATAATGAAAGTATAGTTAAAAAATCAAAAACATACAATTATGGCGCTCGATTTAAGTAACATGAATCTTGAAGAAAGAAAAAAATATTTAGAGCTAAAGGCCCTATACGGAAAGAAAATATCACCTTGGTATAAAAAATGGTGGGGCATAATTATTATTATCGTTTTAGGTCTAATGTTGATAGTGCTGACTGCGGCCGGTTTATATGTTTGGAACCAAGCTAAAGAATATAGAGCCGCAAACATTTACAATCAAAATCTAGCGGCTAATAAAACAATAGAAGAGGCGATTAATCCTGGAACGGGATATTTTCTAGGAACTGACAATGTTGTTTTAACTATTGTGGAATTTTCTGATTTCGCTTGTCCTTATTGCAAACAGGCTCACTCTATTTTAAAAAAGATTGTTAACAAATATCCCGGAAAAGTAAAAATAATTTATCGTGATTTACCTTTACATGAAAATTCAGTTGATTTAGCTATGGCCGCCCGTTGTGCTGGCGAACAAGGATATTTTTGGGAAATGCATGATCAATTATATATTAACCAAGACAGCTTAAAGGTTACTGGTGATGAATTTAAAACTATTATTTATGGACTAGCCGGATCACTTGGTTTAGAAACTGAAAATTTCGATTCTTGCTATCAAAGTAGAAAATATTTGAAAAACATCAGCGCTGATTACGCTGATGCTTCAACCTTACAAATAAAAGGAACACCATCCTGGTTTCTAAACAATCAATTAGTATCCGGCTATATCCCAGAAAGTGATTTTTTTAATTTATTAGAAACTTATTTTGCGGGCTTAAAAAAATAATTATGTTAGATAATATTATTCAAATTAGAGTCCACGGACGAGGCGGACAAGGAGTGGTTACAGCCGCTGAACTTATTGCCCTGGCCGCTTTTTATGATGGCAAAGAAGCTCAAGCTTTTCCTTTTTTTGGTGTTGAGCGAAGTGGTGCTCCCATTATGGCGTTTGCTAGAATTTCAAGCAAGACAATTAAAACCAGAGAACAAGTTTATCGTCCTGATTTCTTAATTATTCAAGATGCTACTTTAATTGATGATGACGGAATACTAACTGGAGCCACCTCTGAGACTAAACTAATAGTTAATTCCTCAAAGACCAAAGAAGAAATTTTTAAATCACTAAAGAGTAATAAAAATATTAAATTAAATAATATCCACACCACTCCCGCCACCGAAATTGCTCTCGAGTTCATTGGCAAAAATATTGTTAACACAGTTATTCTTGGCGCCTTAGCAAAGTATAGCAATTTGTTTTCTCTTAATTCTTTAAAAGAAGCGGTGGCAACAAAACTAGCAGAAAAAGGAGAAAAAATCTTACAAAAAAATTTAGAAGCAATCACAAAAATATATGCGACCGATTAGCAAACCAAATACGGCTTTAAATAATAAAACTGGCTCCTGGCGTGTTTATAAACCAGAAACTGATTATAAAATTTGTATCGGTTGTTCACTGTGTGCCAAGTTTTGTCCTGATGCTTGTATTGAAATGAAAGCTCAAGCGGATTATGAGAATAAATTAAAACCAGTAACTGATTATGATTATTGCAAAGGATGTGGATTGTGTGCCAAAGAATGCCCGGTTAAAGCTATTAAAATGGTAAAAGATTTTTAGTATGAAAAAAGATAAACGACAATTACTCGAAGGCTCCCATGCTATTGCCCTTACCATTCGTAATATTGGTCCGGCGGTTGTTAGTGCTTACCCAATTACTCCTCAAACTCACATCGTTGAAGATTTGGCTAAGTTCAAAGCTGACGGAGTAGAATCATATGAATATGTTAGAGCCGAAAGTGAATTTGCCGCCGCCTCAATCGTGTTAGGGGCCAGTGCTACCGGTTCAAGAACTTACAGCGCCACTAGCTCTCAAGGATTACTACTGATGGCAGAAGTTATTTATAATATTTCTGGAATGAGACTACCAGTTGTAATGACCGTAGCTAACCGAGCCGTATCAGCACCAATTAATATTTGGAACGATCATTCTGATATTATGGGACTTCGCGATGCCGGAGCCATTTTATTATTTGCTGAAACTCATCAAGAAGCAATTGATTTGCATGTTGTAGCTTATAAAATTGCTGAGACACTATCGCTACCAGTATTTGTAAACGTTGATGGTTTTATTCTAACTCATTCATATGAAGGCTGTGAAATTCCTGAAACAAAATTAATTAAGAAATTTTTACCAGATTACAAAGCTAAAAAGGAAGAATATTTAGATGCTAAAAACCCAATTACTATGGGACTATTTGCTGGACCACAATATTATTCTGATTTTAGAAAAGAATTACAGACTGACTTATTATCAAGCACTAAATTAATCGACAAAGAATATAATAATTGGAAAAAAATGTTTGTCACCGAAAAAGAAAAGGGGCAAACAAAAATTGATAACGGTTTGTTTGAATATTACGGCCCTAAAAATCCTAAAACGGTTTTAGTAACACTAGGCACTGTTGCTGGAACTATAAAACAAGTTATTGACGACGCCGATTCTAAAAATTCTGTTGGTTTACTTAAACTTCGCTGTTATAGACCTTTCCCCGCCGAGCAAATTAAAAAAGTTTTAACTGGTGTCAAACAGATAATTACAATCGAAAAAACTTACGGTCTGGGTTACCTGCCACCACTACATTTAGATTTAGCAGCCGCCCTAATAAATACAAATATAAAAATAACATCGAAAGTTGTTGGCCTTGGCGGGCAAGATGTTACGGAGACGGAAATTAAAAAAATAATTAAAGCTTATGAAAAACTTTAAAAAAATTAGTGCTATTTTATTTTTTAGTGCCTATTTAATTCTTGGTTTTAAATTTGCCACACCAGTACTTGCAGCCGATGAAGTTAAGTTCACCCCTCAAGTAGGAATTCCTAACTCTGAATTTACCACTGATAACGGAGTGGCCATCGGCAAGAAAGAAGGTTCTGTTATTACCAGCGACCTACTGGCACGTTATGTTAAAGCTTTTTATAATTGGGGCTTATCTATTGTTGGCGTTCTAGCGGTTCTGATGCTTATGGCCGGCGGTCTTATTTGGCTCACCTCAGCTGGCGATAGTGGTAAAATTGAAAATGCTAAAAAGATGATTAGTGGTAGCTTATTTGGAACGTTGCTGCTAGTCGGTGCTTATTTTTTTCTAAACACGATTAATCCTGACCTGGCAAAGTTACCAGTGATTGAGCTGGCGACAGTAGATAAAATGGAAATCGAAATTCTAAACGACGCTGCCGATGGAATTGTAGATAATGAAAAATTACTAGCAAAAGATACTGAAATTAAATGGAAGTGCATGCAAAATTCCTCACAAACCTGTGAAAACACCAATCCACCAACCATGAACCTAAACCAAGAAATATGTCGTAAAAAACTTGGCGAACATCCAACTTGCGGCTATGGTTTAAGTTGGTGTTGCGGTAAAAGTTTAGAAACGGAAAAAAAGATAGCTGATTTCTGTAAAGGAAAAGATGACGGAGATGCCTGCAAAACAACAGTAACCAGTGTAATTGGCAGTGGTTATTGTAAAGATGATAAGTGTCTTTCTTGCAAAAAAATTGGAGACGCTTGTAGCGGTGGTTTGAAAAATTACGAATGTGTTGGTAAATCGGGATTTTGCGGAAAACCAACCGACGGAACCAATGACTGCAACTGCGCCCTGTTTGGCAGCTGCGTATGTGATGATACCTGGAAATAATATGCAAAATATAAACAAAAATAAAAAATATTTATCATCAGGACATAATGCTTGTGCTGGTTGCGGTGAACTATCAGCTGCTCAAGCGGTGATGCGTGGCCTAAATGAAAAAACCATTATCTCTAATGCTACTGGTTGTTTAGAGGTTACAACAACTGCTTATCCGCAAAGCTCTTGGGGTTTACCATGGATTCATTCTTTATTTGAAAACGCCGCTTCGGTGGCTTCAGGAATTCTAGCGGCTTTAAAGCAAAAAGGAGACACAGAAACTAAAGTAGTTGTCTTTGGTGGTGATGGTGGAACATTTGATATTGGTATTGGTCTCATCTCCGGCATGTGGGAACGCAGTGAAAATATTTTATATGTTTGTTTTGACACGGAAGCTTATTCTAATACTGGTTTTCAAGCATCGGGAGCAACTCCATATGGCGCTTCAACCTCAACTGCTCCTAGCGGATTAATATCTCCAGGATCTACCACTCGTAAAAAAGATATGATTGGCATTGCTTTAGCTCATGGCGTTAAATATATTGCTCAAAGTACCGCTGGTTTTCCTGATGATATTACAAACAAAGTTAAAAAAGCTTTAACTATCAATGGTCCAGCATATATTCAAATTCTCTGCCCTTGTATTCCTGGTTGGAAAATAAAATATGACGAAGCTGGCATGATGGGTAAGCTGGCTGTAAAAACCGGTTTATATCCACTGTTAGAATATACTGATGGCAAATTAAGTGGTTCAAGTATAAACGCAAATTTTAAAGCTGCTTCGGTTGAAGAATATTTAAAGAGTCAGGGGCGTTTTTCTCATTTACAAGATAGTGATTTAGAATTTATAAAAAAAATTGCTGACGAAAATATTTTAAAATATAAAATATGAAAAAACCTGGTTTAAAAATATTAATAATTTTTGCCTTATTTTTATTTTCTAGTGCCGGCGTTGCTCAGGCAACTTCGACTCCTAAATTTAAACTACCAGATTATGTCTTTCAAGTTCCTATTGGCACCCTAACTGGACTTAAAATGGTTGATTGCTCTAGTGGTTCTTGTGAGATTCCGTTTTTAGCTCAATACATTGTTGCAATTTATAAATATGGATTATCTATCGCTGGGGTCCTAGGAGTTTTAATGTTGATGGCGGCTGGACTTTTATGGCTTGTTTCTGGTGGTGATTCGGGAAAAATAAATCAAGCTAAAAAAATGATTTTTGGTAGCGTATTTGGATTATTGTTACTAGTTGGCCTTAGTTTATTCTTAAGTTTTATTAATCCAGATTTAGCAGCAACAAAAGTGCTTTCTTTACCAAGTATCCAAAGAATAGAAATCGAATCAGAAGCAGACACCGATATTATGATTGTTGGTGGAAAAACAATCTACAAAGCGGGGTGTGAAGCCACTAAAAAAGGTGATTTGTCTGTCTGTCGTGCTTATGAAAATATTCAACCAGCGGGAATGATTGAAGTAAACGGTTCAGTTGGCAAAGTTAAAGTAGACAGCAATGTCTATCAAAAATATTTAGCCGCTATGGAGTGTGTTAAACAAAAAAATAATGGAAAAAATTTATTTATTATCCGAGAAGCTTTTAGAGACGCTCAAACACAATTAAAATACTGGAAAACAAAACCAAAAGGACAAGCAGCTCCGCCCTGTTGCTCCAATCATGGTTATGGAGAGGCCTTGGATATTAACCGTATTGGTGGCAAAATGAGCTGGGAATTTAATGAATCTTCTGGACTAACCGTTTGTATGAATAACCAAGGTTTGTATGCTAAACTAAACAATGAGCCTTGGCATTGGTCACCAAGCGGAAAATAAAAAACACATAATATAACAATCTACTTTCCACGCTCAAAAGACCATCCTGTTTAGGAGGGTCTTTTTAATACAGGGCTTTTTATTGTTTTTTATCAATTTGCAAATTGCTTGACAATATTTAACAAAAGTTGTAATATAACAAGAACTTTCTTTAACAAAAAAAAACCGAGAGGAGCGGTAAAATTGCTATGAAAAATATTATATTTTTTTTATTTGCTTTAACAGTTTGGTCTTGTGAACAAGAGACCATTGATGTCCCTGAAGATAATTTATTTGAGAATAAATTATTAAAAAATGAGTGGTGTAAAATTTCTCTCTCCACCGATAAAAATTTTAAAAAAGTTATTGCTATAAAAAATGAAATAATACTTTTAACTGACGATAAGTTAAAATATTATGTTTGTTCCTCCAAATTTGACCATTTAGAAGAAAGGTTTTTGCCAGCTGAAACCTCAGAACCAACCCCAGTTTTATTCAAGGGATATGTTTATTTGAACACCAACAGCGGAATATACCGTTATGAAAATGGTCGGAAAGGGTGGGAAAAAGTAACTAATTGGTCGGCCTGGGAAATGACTGCAAATAAAAAGAACATCTTGGCAATAAAGAATGATGGGCAATGGGGAAACGACACTATTATGGTTTTTGATGGCTTTAATTTTAAACCGCATCCACAAATTATGGCTGCCAGAGATTCAATAAACCAAAAATATAACACGACCTATACCCTGGGCGGAGGATTACAAGCAATAGGTGATACTATAAGATTTAGTTATTCTCATATTGCTAGAAGTGGCCGTGGCGCTGCTCTTTATTTTTCTTACAATAATGGCAAAACGTGGGAAACTAGCTGGTCTCTATCTGGATTTAATATATTAGAGCAATTTTCTTGCCGTGAATCATTAGGTTCAGTATTTTCAGGTAAAAGTGGATATGGAATGTCGAGGTTTACCATAAAAAATCCGTGGTATTACATCGATACTTATGGAAATTTTTATTGTTTGCTTAGTGATCAAGAAAATTTCTGGTTCTCAGCTAAAAAAAACAAAATAACCGGATATGACAAGATCATAAAAAGTTATTATGGAATTTTTTCCTCAGACGGAGACAGTATAATAACAGACAAATCAATAAATGACATAAAAACCATGAATCGACATCAGCTAATAGCCGTTGGTGATTCTGGAATGATTTATGTCTTAAAAAAACTTTAAACAAAAAGCGTCGTCAGACGCTTTTTTTTGTTACACTCCTCTATCCATCGCCTGGTTAGCTAATTCATCAGCAATTTTATTTAACTCTCGACGAACGTGAGTAAAAGTTATTTTTTTAAAAGATAAAGATAAGTTGTGAACTTTTAAAAACAAGGGGGCCAGTTCAGCGTTTTTGACTTTATATTCTCTATTTAATTGTTTAACCACTAATTCACTATCCAAAAAACAATCTACTTCGTCGGCTTTCAGTTCAACCGCTTTTTCTAAGCCTGCGATTAGCGCTTTGTATTCCGCTTGATTATTGGTAGTTTCGCCGAGATAATGAGATATTTTAGCTAGAACCAAACCATTCTCGTCATTAAGAATGGCACCAATTCCTGCCGGACCGGGATTACCGCGAGCCCCTCCATCGCTATGAATGATAATTTTATTCATACAATTAATTAATCACCGTTCGGACGAAAATCAACTATCCTAAGTTGAGCTTCCCGTCGATTATTAAAGTCATTAATTTCTAAATAATAAACCACATTTACTAAATCGCCAATTCTAACGGCTTTATACTCCTGAGCACAACCAAAGGAAATTGCCCAAATACCCTTGGCAAAAGTCTTATTAGCTGATGATAGGCGAAACTTAATATGCTGACTATCAAAACCAAGGGTTACTATTTCATCAACTCTTAGATTATAAGAAACAAATTTTGGTTGACAATTATTCTGTCCATAAGGAGCTAGAATAGATAATTCCTCAGCTAACTCTAAATTAACATCCTCAATAGAGAGTTCGGCTTCAATTCGTAAACGCGGAGACAGCTCTCTTCCGGCTAATTTGCAAGATACTATTTCTGTAATTTTATTTTTAAACTCCTTTAAATTTTCTTCACTATCAATTGAAAAACCACAAGCCATTGGATGACCGCCAAATTTATCCAAAAATTCTGAAGCCTCAGTAATGCTTTCGATTAAATTTAAATCTTCAATTGAACGACCAGACGCTTTAAAAGAAACTTTATCACCCTCAATAATTCTGGTAATAATTAAAGTTGGTCGATAATATTTTTCACAAATACGACCAGCCACCAGTCCAATAACGCCCTCATTCCAAGCTTGCTCTTCAGTCGCTAAGCCAATAATTATCGGTGGAACGTTTACTGGATCAATTTGTAATTCAACCTGAGCAATAATTTCCTCGGTAATTTTCTGACGTTCAACATTTCTCTGATTAAGCTCGCTGGCTAATTCTGAGGCTTCAATTTCTGTTTCCGCTGTTAACAAAGCAAACGCATTATTGGCATGTCCTAAACGACTGGCAGCGTTAAGACGAGGACCGATTTGCCAGCCAACATTCCAGGCTTCTAATTTCTTATTGCTGTTACCTTTAGAAATTTTAATTAGTTCTGTTAAGCCCTGCCTTTTGTTTTGATTTAAAACCTGTAACCCCTTTTTAACTAAAAGTCTGTTTTCCCCTAACAAGGAAACCATATCCGCAACCGTGCCGACAGCCACTAAGTCTAGTCCTTTTTCGATAATTAATCTTTTTTGATTAAGTGGCAAATTAGACTTATGAACCAGAGCGGTAACGAGCTTAAAAGAAACACCAACGCCAGCCAAATAATGCCAAGGATAAGAATCGCTTCTATCAGCTGGATTGATTCTTAAACAATCTGGCAAATCTTCGTCACGTTCAGGCAAAATATGATGATCGGTAATAATTATAGTAAGCCCCTTGCTTTTAGCGTAATCGACTTCTTCTTTATTTCGAATACCATTATCAACGGTAATTAAAAGAGAAAAACCTTGCTCAACGATTTGATCAATAGCACTTTTATTAAGACCATAGCCCTCAGAAACTCTGTCTGGCAAATAAACTTCAACATTAGCTTGAAGAATTTTTAGAGTCTCAAATAAAATCACTGACGATGTTACCCCATCAGCATCATAATCGCCATAAACTACTATTTTTTTACCACTTTTTATATTAGAGATAATCAAATCAACCGCAGCGCTCATATCTCTAAATAAAAAAGGGTCATAAAAACGTAAGTCAGAAACCCCGGCGACATCTAAAGTCTTATCTTGAGGCAAAACATCGTGTAAAAAAACCTCTAAAGAATCTTGGTCACGTAAACCACGATTATAAAGCAATTGTAAAACTAATGGTGATAAATCAGGACGACTATTTAAAAACTCTGGTGGTGCAACTTCATATAATTGCCACTGTTTCATAGTATATAAATTAATGAATTAACTAAAACATTGACCCTGCTGATAAAGCCATCATGGAAATAATAACCATCACCGAAATAAAAATCCAAATAACTTTAATTACTTTTTTTCTTTTCATACTTATCTTTTTAAAATTTTAATAAAAGTATCTGGTGGAATATCAACCCGACCACGACCCATAGCCATCATTTTCTTTTTTCCCTTCTTCTGATTATCTAATAATTTATTTTTACGAGTAACATCACCACCGTATAATTTTGCCGTAACATCTTTACGCATCGCACTAATTCTCTCTGACGCTACCACTTTACCACCAATAGCTGCTTGTAGTTTAATAACAAACATTTGGCGACGAATGGTGTTCTTTAAAATTTCTACCACTTCTCGTCCCTGACGATAAGCATCATCGCGATAAACAATAGTAGCCAATGATTCAACTGGCTCTTCAGCTACTAAAATATCCATCTTAACAACATCGGCCCGACGATATTCTAAAAATTCGTAATTAATAGAGGCATAGCCAGCGGACACACTTTTTATTTTATCATAATAGTCGGTTAAAATAGCGGACATGGGAATATCATAATGAAGCACCACGCGAGCATCGTCGCCATCAACAGAAATATACTCAGTATTTTTATAATTACCTCTTTTTTCCTGAGTTACTCTCATAATACTACCCATGTATGTTTTAGGGGTAATGATATCAAGAGTAACAATTGGTTCTTCAATTGACTCGATAGCATTAGGATCTGGTAGTCTTTGTGGGGTTCTAACAATTAACTCTTCGCCGCCTTTCTTAAAGACTTTATAAGCCACACTGGGAACAGTAACAATCAAATCTAAGTTATATTCGCGACGCAGTCTTTCTTGAAAAATTTCTAGGTGAAGCAAACCTAAAAAACCACAACGAAAACCGACACCGATTGCATCTGATTGTTCCGGTTCATAAACTAAGGCAGCATCATTTAATTTAAGGCGCTCCATGGCATCACGAAGTTCTTGTAGATTATCGCCTTCACTCGGGAAGATGCCAGCAAAAACCATTGGTTTTATTTCTTTATATCCTGAGAGAGGTTTAATGTCAGATGAGTGAGACACGCCAATATTAGCGGTCATGGTATCACCAACACGACAATCACCAACTTGCTTAAAACCGGTAACAATATAACCAATTTCCCCACTGTTCAAAGCCCCGGTTGAAAAATAATCGGGTTTAAAAACACCAATATCCAAAACTTCAGATATTACCTGGGTAGCCATTAATTTTATTTTGTCTCCCTTTTTTATTTGGCCATCAAAAACTCTAATATAAGCAACCACCCCTTTATACTCATCATATTTGGAATCAAAAATAAGAGCCCTTGGATATTCTTGTTTTTCTTCTCCGACTAACTCACGAGGCGCATGTCCATATTTAATAACAGCGTCTAAAACCTCGACCACCCCCTCGCCCGTCTTTCCCGAAGAACAAATTATTTCCTCCTCGCTACAACCTAGTAATTTAATAATTTCAGCTTTAGTTTTAACAACATCAGCGGCTGGTAAATCAATTTTATTAACTACTGGAATAATAGTTAAATCTTGCTCTAGAGCTAAATATAAATTTGCTAGTGTCTGAGCCTGAATTCCTTGAGTACAATCAACCAATAAAACAGCAGCTTCAACAGCAGCTAGCGAGCGAGAAACTTCGTATGAAAAATCAACGTGACCTGGAGTATCAATTAAGTTAAGCTGATAGCCTTTATAATTCATAGTCACCGGCTGTAGCTTAATTGTAATTCCTCGTTCACGCTCAATATCCATGCCATCAAGTATTTGATCCTTCATTTTACGCTTATCAACAGTGCCTGTTATCTCTAACATGCGGTCGGCCAATGTTGATTTTCCGTGATCAATATGAGCAATAATGCAAAAATTTCGAATTTTTTCTAAGTTATTCATCGTTTTTATCTTACTTGATTTTTATTAGGTGGTCAATCAACAAATTACTTACCCTGAACTTCAGAAATTCCTTCAAGTTCATTAATTTTTACGCTTTTACGTTTACAAATTGAATTAATAAAAGTAATCAGCTCTGGACTGCGAAGCAAATAACATAATAATAAATAAACCAAAAAGCCAGAAGTTGCGGTTACAAAGAGTTGAGTGAAGACTCCTGAAAATTTAGTCATATCAATTACTGGTTCGACAACCACTTTCATAATCTGAACAGTAAATCCGGCGCCAATAGCCGCTAAAGAAAATTTAACCGTTGAGCTAATAATTTTAGATACGCCCAAATTGCCGATTTTAAAATGCATCCAAGACCAAAGCAATAAAAAGTTTAAAATATTGGAAATAGAATAAGCTAAAGCTAAACCGGTAACCCCCATTTTTCTAGACAAGATTAAACAAAGAATAATATCGGCCGCGACCGTAAACATTCCTAGATAAAATGGAGTTTTGGAGTCGCGACGAGAATAAAAAACTCTAACCATCAAAGGAATTGAGGCCTGAGCAAATAAACTAATAGAAAAGAAAGCTAGAGTATTCATGGTCAAGATAGTATCTTGCCAGCTAAACTGCCCCGCCCCTAAAATAACTCTGATGATTTGTGCTCTTAGGGTAATTAATAAAACCGTGGCCGGAATAACAAAGAAAAAAATCTGCCGCAGAGTAGCAGAAAAAGTATTTTCTAATTTTTCCTTATCATAAGCGTTTTGCGATAAGGCGGGAAAGGCCGCAATGGCGAATGAAATACCAAAAATACCAACGGGAAAAGATTGTAAATTATTAGCTAGACTAAAAATCGCCAAAGAACCAGCCGTTAGACTGGAGGCAATGATGGTGGTTACCAATAAATCAACCTGAGTAATAGCTAAACTAAGAGTTCGAGGAATCATTAACTTTCCTATTTTTAAGGTAGCTAAATCTTTAAAGTTTACTTTTAATGAATAGCGAAATCCCAAAACATAAACCGCGGGAATCTGAATAACCATATGGAAAAAGGCGCCCAAAACAACTCCCCAAGCTAGCCCAGATAAACCAAGCCAATTAGAAAACCATAAAGCACCGGCAATAATGCCTAAATTATAAAAAATTGGCGCAATAGAATAAATTAAAAAACGTCTAAAAGATTGAAGCATGCCACCGAGCACTCCAGAAATTCCTAAAAACAATGGAGACAAAAACATTATTCTAGTTAAATTCATTGTCTCAAGTTGTGCGGCCGCAGAAAATCCTGGCGTAATGACACGAACCAACAAAGGGGCAAAGATAACACCGATGGCGGAAAAGAATAATAAAAGTAAAGATAAAATATTAATAACATTATTTGCCAAATCCCAAGCAGCTTTATTATTATCTGTCTTTTTAGGATCAACAAAATTTTTAACCAATCCACTAAAAATAGGAATAAAACCAGCGGATAAAGCTCCTAAAACAATGAGATTAAATAGTAAATCGGGAACCCTAAAAGCAGCATAATAAATATCTAACTGCTCTCCTGCGCCAAATTGGCTTGCCAAAATACGATCACGAAAAATTCCTAATAATCTAGATATCAATGAAGAAGCGGCCACTAAAACGGCGGCGATAGCGATACTATTTATTTTTTGACCAAATATTTTTTTCCACATAATAAACTAGATTAATAAAAACCAAGAAACAACCCAAAAACTAAAAACATAATTAAGGTTTAAATAAGACAAGACGCTGTTGGGCCATATTAATTCGGAAATAATAAATAAAACTAAAATCGCCCCAAAAAAATAGAACCAATCTCTCATTACATTTTTATTAACCTTAATCAACATATTCTTTAATCTTATCCCAGAGAGTGCGACCAAAAAATTCCACCTTAATACTTTTAATTAATAAATTACCCTGATTAGCTAGAGAAAGCCCAGGAACAGAAATCATAAAACTATATTTTCCGTTTTCGCGATAAGCTTCTTTAGTATTTAAAACAACGGTCGCCTCCTTAAGATTACCTTTTAACACCTTAGGGGAATTATAATCAGCAAAAACGTATTCTACACTACTATTTAAAAAGAAATGCTCATCAACCTTTTTAAAATAGGGGTTAAAAAAAGCGTCAGAGGAAAAAGAAAACACGCCATCGGTTTCTAAAATAACATCATCTTTATTTAAGGTAATTTCTTTAATGTCGTTTTTGTTACTAGAAAATTCGTATTGCTTATATGGCTCGGAAAGCAAAAATGATTGACCGCCAAAAACAAGAGATTGTCTGCTGGCGGGATTATTAGTGGTCAGCTTAATAAAAGAGCTGTCAGTCCAAAAAGATAACGGAAGGCTGTGAGCCTTTACTGGATGTATCTTACCAACAACATTTAAGGCTGATGGGGCATCAGTTATTTTTTTAATAACAATATCATCACCGGCTTTAATCTCTAATTTATATAAACCAAAAAGCTCAATATTACTACTATATAAAAATGGCACAAAAATGTCTCTCACTTCTCCCAGTCCATCACCACCGTAATTATCATCAATCGTTACTGAATATATTTTTTTATCACTCTTATAAAGACTAATAACAATCGGGTCAGACTTCTTATCTAAATTTAAATCGGTAAAATCAAAATCAAATTTTAAATTTTTATTTTTGTCTACTACAAAATAAAATTGGTGAGCGCCCTGCATCGGAAGCTCAATTGGTTTGAATTGGTATTTCTTAACCAAATTATTATTATCACCAAAATACTCACTGAATTTTTCCGTATTATACAAAGCCAAACAACTCTGTAAATTATTAGTTTGGCAGATTTCTTCCGGTTTATTTTTTACATCGTTTAAAAAATCCAAAATAGTAGAGAATTTTTTATTTTTCTGTAATAACAAAACGCCGTCTTCTTGAATCTTTGACCAAGAAGAAAAATTATTATCTAAAAGTTTGTTTTCCAGCGAAGCCAGTTTATAGCGCCAAACAATATTATCAACCAAAACCCCAGCCTCAATCAGCGGCGTGCTGGTAGTTAGATTATCTTGATAAGTAATAGTTATCTTAGCATCATTAAATGTTCGGGGAGTAAAAACAGAAAAATAGACTGGATCACCAAAAATTTCTGCCCCATTTTCGTTTTTATCATTTACTCTATCGGCCGGAGTTAGGTTGCCAATGAAACCTTTACCACCAAAAATGTTAATTTTTGCCGGATAGCTTCTATAATAAGTAATATGGCCATTGGGTAAGACCTTAAACCAGACGATTAGTCCGGCTAATATAAGCCAAAATATAATTAAAAAAAGGCTTGTTTTCCTCAGTTTCATATTATGATTGTAAGCTATTTCTTAAGAAAAAACAATGTTCTGCAAATAAAAAAGCCCGTTAGATACTGCATCTAAGGGCTTTCTCATCTTTGTTATTTTATACTATTAATTCTTTATTTGTCAATAAACAAAAAACACCCCTATCGCTAGAGGTGTTTTTTATAAGAATTTGGTTATTTACTATAAATCTCACGAATCTTTTTGCCTTTATAACCGGTTCCGGCTGGGATAAGACAACCAATAATAACATTCTCCTTAAGTCCTTCAAGATAATCAATTTTACCATTTACAGCGGCTTCGATAAGTACTCGAGGGGTTTCTTGGAAAGAAGCAGCTGATAAGAATGAGTCGGTTGTTAAGGAGGCCTTGGTAATACCCATTAGCAATCTATCGGCTTTGGCTTGAGTGGTATCCCCAGCTTTTTTATTAGCTTGGAAGAACACTTCCTCTTCAATAGTTTCACCTGATAATAAATTAGTATCACCTGAATCTTTAACTAAGTATCTAGAGAACATTTGACGAGCAATAATTTCAACGTGCTTATCATTTAAAGGTTGACCCTGTGAAGAGTAAACGTATTGAATCTCACGAATAATATATTTCTGAGTTTCCAGTCTTCCTTTAAGTTTATAAAGTTCTCTTAAATCAAGTGAACCTTCAGTAAGCTGAGTACCCTTTTCAATCTCATCACCATCTTTAACAAGTAACATGGTGCCTTTTAAGATAGTATATTCTTTAACTTTCTTAACGTCTTTAGAAATACTTACATACTTTTCAGAAACAGAAGCAACACCGTCGGTTTTAGCTTTAACTACCTCAGAACCAACCTTAAATAATTCCATACCAGATTTAACCTTTTGTCCGTCTTCGACAGAAACAGTTACTTCTAGTTTCTTTTTATCTTTAGCGGTTGCGCCAGTAGCAAGTTTTACTTCATTAACTTTTTCTGAGAAATAATATTTATCACTATCTTTTCCTTGGTAAATAATACTCAAAATTTTTGATTGTGGGTTGTTTACCACGATTTCCTTACCATCTTGATCGCGAATAATCTTCTGAGCAAATTCTAATTTGATAGAACCAGCAACATCAGAGATTAAAGCTTTTTTCTTTGGAGTACGGCTTTCAAAAATTTCTTCAACACGAGGTAAACCTTGGGTAATATCATCAGATCCGGCTACACCACCAGTATGGAAGGTTCTCATAGTAAGCTGAGTTCCCGGTTCACCAATCGATTGAGCGGCGATAATACCAACAGTTGAGCCCAGTTTAACTGGTTTGTTATAAGCTAGATCGTAACCATAACATTTAGCACAGATACCTTTATGTAAGTGACAACTTAAAACAGTTCTAATATTAACTTCGGTAACATTTTTAGCTTTAGCTTCTTTAATTACTTCTTCACTGATTAAATCACCAGCCTTAGCAACAACTTTTCCTTTTTCATCTTTTAAATCAGCGGCTAAGAAACGACCAGCAATCTTTTTAAAGAAATCATCACCAGTTTTTTCGGTTTCTGCTTTAGTGATAATCATACCAACTGTATCACCACAATCTTCTTCGGTAACAATCACATCTTGAGAAACATCAACTAAACGACGAGTTAGATAACCAGCGTTAGCAGTACGAAGAGCGGTATCAGACAAACCTTTACGAGTAGCGTGAGTTGAGAAGAAATATTCCAACACACCGAAACCTTCTTTAAAGTTTCCTTTAACCGGTAATTCAATAATGGCGCCAGATGGAGAGGTTACCAAACCTTTCATACCTAAGATCTGAACTGGCTGTGCCCAAGAACCACGAGCACCAGAATCAATCATCGAGAATACTGGTAAAGAATTAGTTAAACCTTTCTTACAAATATCAGCGACTTGATCTTTAGTCTTAGTCCATTCTTCAATAACCTTGGCATAGCGTTCACTATCGGTAAGTAAACCTTCTTCAAATTGTTCTTGAATAACATCAACCTTCTTATTAGTTTCTTCAATTAAAATATCTTTTTCTTTTAAGTCTGGTAGGTCACCGAAACTCCAAGATAAGCCTGATTTAGTAATAAAAGCAAAGGATTTATTCTTTAGGTTATCAATGAAGTGAACAGTTTCTTCTTCGGAATAAAGTCTTAAACATTCTTTAATTAAATCTTTAATTTTACCCTTACCAACAACTTCATTAATAAAGCGTAATTTTTCAGGAAGAATTAAATTGAAAATAACACGACCAACAGTAGTTCTTAAAAGTTTATCATTTATCTTAACAATGATTGGTTCATGCAAATCAATAAAGCCGTTATCATAAGCTAGTCTTGCTTCATCGTCGTCATAGAAATGACGTAACTCTTTGTCTTCCTTAACAGCCAATTCTTTATCTTCAAAAGTCATGTAATAAGTACCCCAAACGATATCTTGAGAAGGAGTTACAATCGGTTCACCAGTAGCAGGTTTTAATAAGTTGTGTGAAGAAA
>CAZHYP010000014.1:0-20415 GCA_964536885.1 uncultured Gammaproteobacteria bacterium
GTAACATGCGACTCTCCAAAAGTTGAGCTGGGGGTTCGATTCCCTCATCCCGTGCCAATATAAAAAACCACCCTTTTTTAGAGTGGTTTTTTTGTTATTCTGCTTGTTAATATTTAGATTTTGATTAAAATATGCTATAATTTAGTTAAATAATTTTAATAAATATTTATATGAAAAAGCTTTTAATTTTTGCCTTATTTTTTTCGCTTTTTTATTTAGGAGCCTGTACTTCTAAAAATTCAACTACTAAAGAAATAGCTTCATCGTCTGAAATAGTAACTGATGCGCCAACTGACAATTTAAGCATGGCCAATCCAGCTTCAGTTAACTGTGTTACCATGAAGGGAACGTCAAAAATAATTACTAAGGCCGATGGTAGTCAGTATGGTGTTTGTTATTTTGAAGATAACAGACAGTGTGAAGAATGGGCTTTGATGCGTGGTGATTGCCCAAACAGCGGCGTTAAAATTACCGGCTATGACACTGATGAACAAAAATTCTGTGCTATTACCGGCGGGACGGTTGATATGAAAAATAACACTTGCACCCGCAAAGAAGTTTCCTGCAGTTTGTGGAGTTATTACAACACCACCGGAACTTGTATTTAAATTTTAAAAAAACCAAGAATAAATTAAGGACTGCCTTTATAGGCAGTCCTTTTTGACATATTCTTCATTTATTGGTAATTTTAATAGAACAGAACATTAACATTTAAAACATAATTCAATGAAAACACTCGAAGTTTTTTTAGGAATCGGCTTGTTGCTTGTAAACTTGCTGACTTTTTTGGCTCTTTATTTTAAAAAGATGCCGAAAGTTCGTTGGTTTCTCTGGCTGTTTTTTTACTCTGTAATGGCGGTATTGTCTTATCTCTGGTTGAACATTTTTTTTCCAGGTTTTATGGATTTTACTGACCCTTTGGGAAGTGTTTATCCTTGGCTAGTTATTCTAGCAATGATGGAAACTGCCTATTTGATTTGGTTCTTGTTCCGTTTTGAAGGAAAAAAATCAGCTAGTGTGGCAGGGGTAATGCTGGTTATCGGTATTATCTGTGTGTTGTTATTTACCTCTATAGCAGTTAATATAAGGCTCGAGGCGGGAATTTAAATAGAGAAGGTGACTCAAAATGAGTCGCCTTTTTTATTTTATCTAAAACCAGAAAAATGCTATAATTAGCCTGTATGAAAAACAAAAAGCAAATTTTGATTGTTCATGGTGGGATGACTTTTAAGAAATATAGTGATTATTTAAAGTTTTTAGAAACCAGGGAATTATCACTAGAAAAAAAGGCTCGTTGGCGTAATGAATATTTAGATAAAAAACTGGGTCGTGATTTTGAGTTTATCCGACCTAATATGCCATCTCCTGATAATGCCAAATATTTAGAATGGAAGTTGAATTTTGAAAACTATTTTAAATTTTTAAAAAACGGAGTTATTTTAATGGGTGGTTCTTTGGGTGGTATTTTTTTAGCTAAGTATTTATCTGAAAATAAATTTCCTAAAAAAATTGCCGCTGTCTTTTTGGTTTGTCCGCCTTTTGACGCTTCTTTGCCATTAGAGGATTTGGCCGGCGGTTTTAAACTAAAATCAGATTTATCTTTAATTGAGAAAAATTGCAAAAATGTTACGCTATTGTTTTCTCAGGATGATGATGTCGTTCCAATTTCTCACGCTACTAAATATGCTAAGAAGTTACCAAGGTCTAAATTTATTATTTTTCCAAGTAAAAACGGTCACTTTAAAGTAGCTAAATTTCCGGAAATAATTAAATTAATAAAAGAAGTTAAATAATAATCATATGATATTAAAAGATAAAGTAGCGATTGTTACTGGCGCTGCTAAAGGTATCGGTCGCGGAATCGCTTTGGTGTTGGCTCAAGAAGGGGCGAACGTAATAGTTAGTGATATGGATCAAGCTGGTTGTTTAGAAGTCGTCGCTGAAATTAAAAAGCTAGGGGGTGAAGCGATGGCAGTTAAGTGTGATGTTTCAGTCAAAGCTGAAGTTGATGAGTTAATTTTTGCAGCGGTTAACAAATTTGGTCAACTAGATATTCTGGCTAACAACGCTGGTATCTTTCCGTTCATATCTTTTGAGCAGATGACCGAAGAAAATTGGGAGAAGGTAATTGATGTAAATTTAAAAAGTATTTTCTTAACCAGTCAGGCGGCTGTAAAAGTAATGAAACCAGGCTCTAAAATTGTAAATATTTCATCCATTGCCGCTTATGTCGGCTTCGGTGGTTTAGTTCATTACTGTGCTTCAAAAGGCGGTATGAATGGTATGACTAGAGCCTTGGCACTTGAACTAGCTACTAAGAAAATCAATGTAAATAATGTTGCCCCAGGTGCAATTGAGACTCCTAGCGCCACCGGCGCCCAAACCGATGAAATGAAGAAGGGAACTATCGCCGTGATTCCGGCTGGCAGAATGGGTGTGCCAGAAGATATTGCCAATGCTGTAGCTTTTTTGGCCTCAGACAAAGCAGATTACATTACCGGCCAAACATTAGTTGTAGATGGTGGTTATATTTTAAGATAGGAAATAAAAATAAATTTATGGCTCACGAAATCGAAGCTGACTACATCGAAGATTATTATAATGAAGACAGACAATGTCGGATGTGCACTAGTTTTTCTAGTGGTTATTGCAAAGAGGCTCAAACTGAAGTGCCACCGACCGCTCATTGTGATTTTTTTCAATCAATTGAATAATTAAATAAAATATTATGCCAGAAGATTTAGTTGGTATATTTTTTAGTAGCTTTTTTAAAACATTATTACCTTTTTGGTGGTTGTTTGTTCTAGCTCTTTTAGTTTATCTTGCAAAAGAAATTATTCCTATTATTTTAGAAAATAAAAAACGTGATGAAAAATTTTCTTTGATTGATCAGATAAATTCTGACAGGGAGTTACTTCATAAGATAAAATCTTTAAAACCATCTGAATTTGAAGATTTTGTAGCTGTTTTATATCAACGTTTGGGTTATAACACTGAGAGGGTTGGTCGTTCTCATGATGGCGGAATAGATGTTATTGCTGAAAAAAATGGTATAAAATATTATATTCAATGTAAAAAGTTTATTACTCAAAAGGTTTCTGTTGGGGCTGTTCGCGACTTCTATGGAGCCATGTTTAATTTATTAGCATCTAGTAAAGGTATTTTTATTACGACTAATATTTTTACAACAGAGGCTGAAAAGTTTGCTGAGAATAATCCAATAGAACTCATTGATGGCAGTGAGCTTATAAAATTAGTTAGATTGTCGGCAACATTGAAAAAAACCTCTCCAGTTACTTCAGTTGCTGCTCCAGTTATTCAAATAAAAGAACCGGAAACAAAAAAATGCCCAAAATGTGGCGGCGCTTTAGTTACAAGACAGAGTAAGAAGGGGGTGTTTATTGGTTGTTCAAATTTTCCTAAATGCTGGTATAAAGAAAATATAAAGAAATAAATTTAATAAACATATGAACTCCAATCTACAATCAATCCTAGAACCCCAAGAGAAAATTATTTGGCAGGGTAATGTTAGTCGCAAAGTTTTAAGTTTTAATTTAACTCTTTGGTTATTAATTATTATTGCCTTTTCAATCTTTTTATTTTCTTCTTCAGAAAGTAGTAATTTTATTTCTTATCTTTTATTTTTTGTTCTGCTAATTACCGTTGTTATAAAATTTTTAACTGATTATGTTAAGGTTTTTACTATTACCGATAAACGAATTATTATTCGTTCTGGTATTATTGGCACGGATTATAATTCTATTTTCTTTACCGAAATTAAAACCACTAATGTCCAAGTCGATTTAATTGAAAAAATATTTGGTGTGGGCTCAATCAATATCGATACCGGTAAAATAGAAACAGTAACCGATGGCAAAAACAACGCTACCAAAACGGCTTATGATAAGCTATCATATATTAATAAGCCTTACGAAGTTTATAAAATCTTACAAAGCACCTTATCTAATCGCCAAGAAAGTCTTTATTCTGGCCGAGCAGATTCAAAATGATTATGAATAGTTTAAGACCAAAATTAGAATGGGAGGAAAAGTATAGCGTTGGTGTTTTAGAAATTGATAATCAACACAAAAAATTATTTGAAGTTATTAATGAGATAATGGACGTTATTGGTGGTCACTTTGAACAAGAAAAAGTTAATCAATTAATTAACAAATTGTTAGAGTATAAAAAATTTCACTTTGCCACTGAAGAAAAATACTTTAAAGAATTTAACTATGAAGGAGCTGCTGAGCACGTTTTAGAACATCAAAAGTTTGGCGAGAAACTAGCCTCTCTGCAAGAAAAATATAAAGATGACTTAGTTAACTTTAGTTTTGCTTTAATTGAATTCCTTGAAGATTGGTTAATTAATCATTTAATGAATGAGGATCAAAAATATAAAGAATGTTTTGCCTCTCATGGCTTAAAATAATATGGCTACACCAGACCCAAAATACTTACCTAAGGCAAAAGGGAAGACTAAAACTAAAAAAGTTAGACCAGTAGTGGCAACAACCTCTTTCCCAAAAAATACTCCTAAGGTTGATGCTCGTCCGATGAAGAAAAAAAAGTCACCTAATGGCGATCATTATGTTTGGGCTAAATAATATGGATTATATTTATATCATTGCGCCACTTATGGTCATTAATATTATTGCTTTTGTAATTATGTGGGTTGATAAGATAAAAGCGGCTAAACCAGGTGCTTCTAGAATCTCTGAGGGGATGTTATTTTTCTTGGCCACCATTTTTGCTAGCTTCGGTGTTTATGCTGGAATGTTTGCCTTTAGGCATAAAACTCAAAAGTGGTATTTTTTGCTCGGCATCCCGCTGCTGATGGCAGAGAACCTGGCGACAGCCTATCAAATTTATTTATTTTTTTTCAAACTCGGTTAACCCCGAGTTTTTTGTTAGTAAATACGGGTATTTTATAATCTAGGCGAACACTATATGTTGTGGTATAATATCTTCATAAGATACTATTTATGGTATTTACTGATAAATTTTAACATTTTTTTATGATCGTTTATAAAATTACCAAAAGAACTGGGATTTTAGCAGATTTTGATTCCACAAAAATAAAAACTGCCATTACAAAAGCTATTGCTTCGGTTAATGAAACTGACAAATGGTCAGCGGATGAGTTAACTTTTAAGGTTTTGGAAAAAATTAGAAATAATTTTATTGAGGTCGAAAAAGTTTTAACTGTTGAAGACGTGCAAAATTTGGTTGAAGAAACTTTAATGGAGGCAGGGGCTTACGAGGTAGCAAAATCCTATATTTTGTACCGCGCTGAGCACGAAAAAATGCGTGAAGCTAAACAGTTGGAGATTCAAGCCGAAATTAGTCAACACACTTTTGAAATTATGGGACTTGATGGTGCCGCTAATACTTTTTCTGAAGATAGTGTAGAGAATAAATTACTTAAAATGTCAGCTGACTTAGAACACCTTGATTTAGATTTAGTGCTATCCGAAGTAAAAAAGAATTTATACGAAGGCATCACTGAACTGGAACTTAAAAAATCTTTAGTTAATGCCAGCACTGCTTTAATTGAGCGTCATTATAATTATTCTTACTTAGCCGCTCGCTTGTTATGGGATCAACTCGCTGAAGAAATTTTAGGCGCTAACTATAACTCAACAACTTATCAGACTAAATTCGCCGATTATATTACTGAAGGTATTAAATATGAATTGTTAAATCCGGAACTGGTTAATTTTGATTTAGTAAAAATTTCAGCGGCTTTAAAACCAGATCGCGATAATGCTTTTCAATATTTAGGCGCACAAACTATTTTTGATAGATATTTACTTAAAACACCAACTAAGCCTCGTCATGTTTTTGAGCTGCCACAATGGATGTGGATGAGAATTGCGATGGGACTAGCCCTTAAAGAGGATAATCGTGAAGAACGAGCAATCGAATTTTATAATGTGATGTCGCAGTTTTTACTAGTTCCTTCAACGCCAACTCTATTTAATAGTGGTACGACTCACAGCCAACTTAGTTCCTGCTATTTAAATCAGGTGGAAGATTCATTGCTTGGAATTTTTAAATCTTTTTCGGATGTGGCCATGCTTTCTAAATGGTCTGGTGGTGTCGGCACTGACTGGACCTCAGTTCGTTCAATGGGCGCAAAGATTAAAGGCACTAATGGTGACTCGCAGGGTATTATTCCATTTATTAAAATCTTTAATGATATTGCGGTTGCTGTTAACCAGGGCGGTAAACGTCGTGGCGCACTCGCGGCCTATCTTGAAGTTTGGCATTCTGATGTTGAAGAATTCTTAGAACTAAAAAAGAATACAGGGGACGAACGTCGCCGGGCTCATGATATTCATCCCGCTGTTTGGATTCCAGATTTATTTATGAAACGAGTTTTGTCTGACCAGTCTTGGACCTTATTTTCACCAGACGAAGTACCAGAACTTCATGAATTATATGGTAAGGCTTTTGAAGTTAAATATGTTGAATATGAAAAGGCTAATGTTCAAAGTGCACGTGTTATTTCCGCCAAAGACTTATGGAAGAAAATTTTAACCATGTTATATGAAACTGGTCATCCTTGGATTACTTTTAAGGACCCATGTAATTTGCGTTCACCTCAGGATCACGTTGGCGTAGTTCATAATTCTAATTTGTGTACCGAGATCACTTTAAATAATGATAAAGACGAAGTGGCGGTTTGTAATTTAGCTAGCTTGAATTTGGCTAAAATGATTAACGGACAAGATTTGGATGCTGAGTTAATTGAAAAAACCGTTAGAACTGGTATGAGAATGTTGGATAATGTAGTTGATATAAATTTTTATACAATTCCTGAAACCGAAGTATCGAATTCTCGTCATCGTCCAGTTGGTTTAGGATTAATGGGCTATCATGACGCGCTTTATCAATTAGATATTAATTTTGCTAGTGAAGAGAACTTAGCTTTTGCTGACCGCTCCATGGAACTGATTTCTTATTATGCGTATTCTGCTAGTTCCGATTTAGCAAAAGAGCGCGGTTCTTATTCAACCTACCAAGGCAGTAAATGGAGCAGAGGATTATTACCAATTGATACTTTAAAATTATTAGAAGCAGAACGTGGCGTGCCACTGACTATAAATACTAATCAAACTTTAGATTGGGACGCCCTTCGAGCTAAAATTAAAACTCAGGGCATGCGTAATTCCAATTGTTTAGCGATTGCACCAACGGCTACAATTTCTAATATCACTGGCGTTGTCCCTTGTGTCGAGCCCATCTTCAAAAATATTTATAGCAAAGAAAATATGTCCGGTTCGTTCTTAGTGATTAATAAATATTTAGTTGATGATTTGCTAGCTCTTGGACTTTGGAATAAACCAATGATTGATGCGATTAAATATCATAATGGTTCAGTTGCAAGTATTAATGCAATTCCAGAGAATCTTAAAAATAAATATAAAGAGACTTTTGAAATTGAACCTTCTTATGTGGTTCGCGCCGCCGCTTATCGTGGCAAATGGATTGATCAAAGTGCGTCGACTAATATTTTTGTTTCCACGACCAGCGGTAAATTACTAAGTGATTTATATATTGATGCTTGGAAGACTGGTATTAAAACCACTTACTATTTAAGAACTTTGGCAGCTTCACAAATTTCTAAAACCATTGAAGCACCAGTAGTTGAACCTAAGGCCTGTCTAATCAGTAATCCTGATTGCGAGGCTTGTCAGTAATTAATTATTTAACACAAAATATATGGGAAGAATGATTGGAAAAATGAATACCTTATCTAACGCCGAGGTAATAAATAAACGTCGAGTGATAAATGGGGAAGACGATGGTCTGATGCAAGTGTCGCCACTTAAACATCCTTTCGCTGATGAAATTTTTAAGACAATGCTTAAAAATAATTGGGTGCCACAAGAAGTTAATTTGCAGGAAGATATCGAACAATGGAAGAAACCAAACTTCTTAACCGAAAATGAACGTCGCGTCTATAAGAGAAGCTTATCTTTTATTTCTAATTTAGATGGCATTCAAACGGCTAACTTAACCACTAATATTATTAATCAAATAACTTCACCGGAAATTATTTTAACGGTAGTACGTCAGGCTTTTGAAGAAGCTCTTCACGTTCATAGTTATGCGACGATGATTGAAGCCCTTGGTTTTGATCCCGATGAAATTTATGGCATGTATAAGAGCGACAAAGAACTTTATACCAAGAATCAGTATGTACTAGCGGCGATTAATAAAATTGGTGACCCAACTTTTCAAACAGGAACATTTGAAAACGACCAATTGTTTTTAGAAGCTTGTGTCGGCAATGTTATTTTAGAGGGAATTTATTTTTATAGTGCTTTCTTAAATTTCTATATCTTGCGTCGTAATAATAAAATGCCAGGATCTGCTCAGATGATTCAGTTTATTAATCGCGATGAAGATATGCATCTTAAATTATTTATCAACGTGGTAAATACGATTAAGAAAGAACAACCAGAACTGTGGACACCGGAATTTCAAGCCCAGATTATCAAAAATATTGAAGGAGCGGTGGAGCATGAACTGGCTTGGGGTTTGTCTTGCATTCAAGACGGCATCTTAGGGCTTAATAAAGAAAACTTAACCAACTATTTACACTTCGTTGGTGACTTAAGACTTCGTGCGCTGGGTTTGCCTAAAAAATGGAACGCCGAAAATCCTTTTCCTTGGCTTGATGATTTTACTCAAGGTAATATGACCGAAAGCAATTTCTTCGAATCAACCGTTAAGGAATATTCTACGGGCAGTTTAGAGTGGTAAGAAAAAAGCGCTATCAACTAGCGCTTTTTTTTCTAAACAATGCGACTTAACTCATTTATCAGCTTTGTTGTTTCTTCAATTTTTTTTATTTTGGAAGAGGGAATAAGTTCTTCGCCAAATAATTCTAATCTTTCTAGTCCTTCGTTAAATTTAGTTTGTCCGCCACGGGCTAAAACGACATAACTAACACGAGCATCATTTTCATCTGATTCACGAGCCACTAGTCCAATTTTTTCCATTGGTAGTAGCAGTCTGGTAATTCCAGAAGCAGTTAGCCCTAGTTTATCAGCTAGGTCAACGCGACGCATTTTGTTGCCTGGATTTTGACTCAGGTGATACATGATAATAAACTCATTTAAACTGATACCGTTTAGGCTACTATCTAATCGACGACCAATTTTAGTTTGGAATTTAGCAATTTCTATAAAGAAATTTACGGTTGGGTTTGTTTTTGTCATATTTTTTTGTATTTGATTAATGTTTGATTAGTCAAGTATATCGCAAATAAAATAATATGTCAACATTTTAGGGAAGGATGTCTGGAAAATAATTGTTTTCTGTGATATTATCTCTTAATAAAAATAAAACGTATGTTAGAACTCTTACTCGATGCTTTAATCGATACCGCTAAAATGATACCTTTTTTGCTTATCATTTATATTGGTATCGAGCTTATAGAATATAAGTTTGGCAGTTTAATTCGTAAAAAGGTCCAACAAGCCGGAAGTGTAGGTCCATTTATTGGCGCCTTAGCTGGTACTTTTCCGCAATGCGGCTTTTCAGTGGTCACTGCCGCCTTGTATACTCAGAAGCTGGTAACCATTGGTACTTTTTTGGCAGTTTTGTTGTCTACTTCTGACGAAGCTATTCCTGTTATTTTATCTCAACCGGATAAAATTCATTTGATTTGGCCACTGATTGCCACTAAATTTGTAATCGCCTTAATAGCTGGTTATGCGGTTGATTTCATGTTTAGAAAATCCAATAAAAAAACTCTAGAACATATTAACAACTACGCCAGTGGAATTAACGAAGTTGGACACAATCATCAATGCGTTGTTGAAGAGCCGGCTTGCTGCGGTCATTGTACTAGCGCCGAAGCTAAAAAATTCAGTTACCATGAAATTATTTGGCATCCTATAAAACACACTTTGAAAATTACTTTTTTTATTTTCTTAGCTACTCTGGCTATTAATTTGTTGTTATTTTATATTGGCGAAGAAAAATTAGCAGCACTATTACTAAATAATACCTTTTGGCAACCGATGATAGCTGCTCTAATTGGATTAATTCCTAACTGTGCTGCTTCAGTGGCAATTACTGAATTATATTTGGAAGGGGCTCTTTCTTATGGAGCTGTTATTGCTGGACTGTCTGCTTCTGGAGGACTCGGAATTTTAGTTTTATTTAAAGAAGATAAAAATAAAAAAGATATCTTTAAGATTATTGGCTTACTCTTTGCAATTAGTGTGCTTGCCGGTTTAATTATAGAATATCTAATTTAAATATGGGGGATAAAGAATTATTTTTAAATTATGTTCGTGGGCTAATGAATGTCCACATTGATGGTTTGCATGGTTTAGACCATTGGCAGCGAGTTGAAAAGTTTGGAGAATTTATTTCTAAATCAACAGATGCTGATCCTGAGGTCCTAAAACTTTTTGCTTATACTCATGACCTAGGTCGCGTTAGAGATGATGAAGATCCCGAGCATGGCTTTAGAAGTGCAGAGATTGTTAAAGATTTATATAACAAAAAAATAATTACTCTCACAAAAGAGCAGTATGATAAATTAATTTACGCTTGCTCTTATCATATGGTTACCCTGGCAGAAAGTGATGATATTACCGTTCAAGCTTGTTGGGACAGTGATCGTTTAGATTTATGGCGAGCAGACATTGAACCAGACCCGCAGTATTTATATACTGAAATCGCTAAAAAACCAGAAACAATTAGTTGGGCTAAAAGTTTACTCACCAATTAAAAAATAAAGCTCTTCCTTTGAAGAGCTTTATTTTATAGCTACTATTTTATATTTTATTTTACGGTCACCTAAATCTATCTCTATTTCATCGTTGACTTTTCTGCCAATTAAAGATGAACCGAGCGGGGAATTATGAGAGATAACTCCCGCAGTAGGATTGGTCTCTTCTGAGCCTAAAATTTGATACTCCTTTTCTTTGTTGTCCCGACTAATGATAACTGTGCTTCCTATTTGGGCAATACCAGTATTATTTTTAGTTTCAATTATGACAGCATTTTTTAATAAGTTTTCAATATCCAGAATTCTTTGGTTAATACCACGTAATCTTCCTTTAGCGATTTGATAACCGGCGTTTTCTGAAAAATCACCCATCATCGCTAGCCTTTTAACTTCCTCTGCTTCTCGAGGTCGATTAATATTAATTAGTCTTTCTCTTTTTTTAGAAAGTTCGTCAAATTTAGCCTGCGTAATGTAGGGGTCGGTTTTAAAATAAGTATATTTATCAGACTTTCTAATCGGTAGTCTCATAGCGAGTTAATTATAGTCTAAATTTGTTAAAAATGATAGAATAAAAATGTCCTATGATGAAGAATAAAATTATCTACTGTCCTATAATTTTGTTAGCTGTCTTTGCTGTTTATCTTTATACGGCCAACGCTTTTATTTATTATCGAATTGGTCAGGGCAATCTAACTGAACCTATGTCACAAGAATTACCTGTAAAAAATGGCGAAGTAGCCACTACAACTTATGTTTCTCTTGGCGATAGTTTAACCGCTGGTGCTGGCGCTTTTAGTTATGATGAAACCTATCCTTATTTGCTAGCTAGCAAAATGACAAATGCGGGGGCAAATATTAAACTTAATAACTTTTCGGTCTCTGGCTACAAGACTCAAGATCTTATTGATGATTTATTGGAGCCAGCAATTGCAGTTAAGCCCGACATTGTTACTTTACTTATTGGTGTAAATGATATTCACAATCATGTTGGCAAGGAAAACTTTAAAAAAAATTACAAATATATTTTAGATAGATTAACTAAAGAAACAAAGGCTAAAATTTATCTAATTAATATTCCGTATATCGGTTCTAATACTGCCATTGTGCCGCCTCTAGACTATTACTTTGAAACCGAAACTAACGAGTATAATAAAATTATTAAAGAGTTGGCAACTCAGTATAATCTAAAATATATTGATTTGAATTCACCAACAAAAGATTTATTTAAAACCGATGGTCCACATTATGCCACCGATTCTTTTCACCCTTCAGCTTTAGGGTACAGTCTTTGGGCTAATATAATTTATGATAGTTTCAATTAGTAATCCTGTTATTCAAACTTACTTTTTTTCCGCCATATTAATCGTGGCTTTATTGCTGTCACTTCGCAAAAAACAAGATAATGAATTTTTTGGTCTGTCCGTTTCCCAAGAACTTAAAGGGTTCGCTATTTTAACTATTGTTTTTGCTCACGTTACTTATGCCTTGGTAAATGATACTAGGTTTTTAGCACCTCTTTCATCAATGGCAGGAGTTGGTGTAAACTTGTTTTTAATTTTATCGGGTTTTGGACTTGTTTCAAGCGCAATCAAGAAACCACTCTCCATTGGTCAATTTTACAAAAAGCGTTTGCTTAATTTATTCATTCCATTTTGGATTTGTTTGTCGGCTTTCTTACTTCTTGATTATTTTTGGCTGCACTTAAATTACGGCGCAGTTTATGTCGTTAAAGCCTTCTTTGGTTTATTTACTCATGCCGATTTATATCAGGATATTAATGCTCCTTTTTGGTATTTTTCATGGATAGTTATGTACTATCTATTGTTCCCATTGTTATATATAAAAAGAGCACCGTGGATTTCGGCAATTTTAATGTATCTTATTCCTTTTGCTGTGATTCAAATACAACCACATTTTTTAGATCAGGTGATTCACTTACATCGTGTACATGTTATTGCTTTTCCTTTAGGAATGCTGCTCGCTTGGTTTCTAAATAGTTCAACCGCTTGGATTAAAATAAAGGATTTTTTTGATAAGTTAAAGTATAAAAAAACCTGGCATTATGTTTCCATTGTCTTACTTCTGGGGGTCATTTTTTATTTTTATAAAAATTCAGGTGTTGGTGATATTGCTATTGTTGAAGAGGTTGTAAGCATTATTTCCTGTTTGTTGCTTATTATTTTATTTGTCATTAAAAAGATTGAGATTAAATTTTTATATTGGATTGGAATTTTTTCTTATGAAATTTATATTTTCCACTGGCCACTGATGTATCGTTATGATTTTTTATTCAAGTATTTGCCCGCTTGGATAGCCTTAGCTTTGTATATCCCAGTTTTTATCGCTCTTGGTTATCTTTTGAGAGCTCTAATAAGTAAGGGGTCTAGTCTTTTCATTAAAAAAGAAAATAAATAATTAAAAACATGGAAACCAATCTTTTCATTCAAATCACTATTTTACTAGCCACTACGGTATCATTGGCTTTTATTGTTCGTTTTTTAAAACAACCACTTCTAGTCGCCTATATGATTGCCGGAATTGTTTGTGGTCCGGCAATCTTAAATCTATTGCACGGCGATGCTCATGTATATCACGCTTTTTCTAATTTTGGAGTTGTCTTGCTTCTATTTATTGTTGGTTTAGAATTAAATTTTACCTACCTTAAAAAAATTGGCAGAACTTCTTTGATTATTGGTTTATTTCAGTTTGTGCTAAATTTCATTTTGATTTTTACAATCGCTACATACTTCTTTAATCTGGGGTTATTGGGAACCGTTTTTTTATCTTTGGCTTCTTGTTTTTCTAGTACCATCGTAGTTTTGAAACTACTAAACGATAAAAGAGATGAAGAGTCTGTTTATGGTCGCTATACTGTGGGCATCATGTTAATTCAAGACTTAATTTCTGTTATTATCCTATTTTGTTTAAGTGTTTTTTATCCAACCGAATCTGCTGGTGTTAGCTCTGATAATATTTCAAAAATTTTGGCAGTCGCCACTCTAATTGCTGTTAGTTATAAATTTATTTTACCGAAAATTTTGGATATTATTGCTTCTTCTGGTGAATTTCTATTCATATTTACTATTACTTGGGGTTTTGGAGTTGCCTCACTTATGCTTTGGAGTGGACTTTCTTTAGAGCTGGGTGCGGTTATCGCTGGTATTACCTTAGGATCATCTAAATACCAACCAGAAATAGTTAGTCGAGTAAAACCGCTTCGAGACTTCTTTATTATTCTGTTCTTTATAATTTTAGGTAGTATGGCTGACTTTAGTAATCTGAAAGCTGTTTTGTGGCCCGCCTTATTCTTATCCTTATTTATTATTATTGTTAAGCCTTTAGTTTTATATACCATTTTTAGATTTAGAAAATTTACTCGTCGAAATTCTTTCTTGTCGTCCTTAACTTCAATTCCTCTTAGCGAATTTAGCTTCATTATCTTATTGGCCGCGGTTTCATCCAAGGTTGTTTCTGGTGCGGAATTATCTATTTTTACCATCGCCACAATTTTAACTATCATTGTTTCTTCTTATTTAATAAATTATAACTCTCAAATCTATAACGCCTTATTACCATTATTTTTAGTTTTTGGTCGTGATAAATATATTCAAAGAGAAGAGTCTAAAGAAAGTTATACCGCGATGGTTTTTGGGTATCATCGCACAGGATGGAAGATAGGTAATGCCTTAAAGGAAATTGGTATCGATTTTGCTGCTGTTGATTTTAACCCAGAAAATGTCACAAAACTGACCAATCATTTCATTAAAGCTTTTTTTGGTGACATGTCGGACATAGAATTTTTAAAAGCTTTACCTCTTGAAAAAACTAAGTTTATCATCTCTACCGTTCATTCTCCTGAAGATCAACTCGTTTTACTTAATTACTTAAAACATCGTAAGAAAAAAGTTACTATCATTTGCACTCTTTATAATAAGAAGTATTTAGATAAGATGTATGAAGCCGGGGCTGACTACGTGATGCTGCCACACCTTTTAAGTGGTACTTGGGCATCTGATTTAATTTCTAAAGGCGCCTTGTCTCATAAACGAATGCTTAAAAAATTACGCAAAGCTCAGGCTAATGAATTACAAGGAAGTTTAGAGAGCGATTATATCCACAAGATTATTAATTTTTCCTAGTTTTTAACAATCTTGCTTAGTTTAAATAAAATTGATACAATATGAGCGCTTAAAAGAGGCAGAAATAGCCTCTTTTTGCTGGGAGCCCTATAATTATTATGAAAATCCACTCTATTGAAACTTTTGGAACGCATGAAGGGCCGGGCATTCGCTTGGTTGTTTTCTTGCAGGGTTGTAATTTTAGATGTGCCTATTGTCATAATCCCGACACTATTAGTATTGCCGACGGGAGAGAAATGAGCGTAGCCGAAATAATAAAATTACTAGAAGAACAAAAACCTTATTTTTCAAATGGTGGTGGATTAACCGTTTCTGGTGGTGAACCAACACTACAAGCTAAGGAACTAATTAATCTTTTTAAGGAGGCTAAGAAAAATAATTTTAATACCGCTTTAGATACCAACGGTTCTATTTTAACTGATGATGTTAAAGAATTGTTATCCTTTACGGACTTAGCTTTAATTGATTTAAAACATTTTGATGGGGACCAACATATAAAGTTAACGGGACAGGGAAATGAGACGGTGCTTAAGACTATTAATTTTAGAGAACAAAGCGGAAAGCCATTTTGGATTCGTTATGTTTTGGCTCCAGGCTGGAGCGACCAAGAGACATCTTTGGAGCTTATGGCTAAGTATTTAAGTCAGTTTAAACATTTAGAGCTTCTAGAAATCCTTCCTTATCATAATCTCGGTGTTCATAAGCATAAAGAGTTAGGTTTAAAATATCGCCTCGAAGATGTTTTACCGGCGACCGCCGAAGATGTGAAACGAGTTGTTTCGATTTTATCAAAATATTTACCAGAGAAAATAATTAGATACTAAATATGTCAGACAATCTTTATTTAACACCAAAAGAGATGAATGAATATGCTGCTGAGGCAGCTGAGAAAAAAATCAAAATGCCAATTCGTCGTACTTTCTTATTAGCCATTTTGGCTGGTATGTATATTGGTTTTGGTGGTCTACTTGTGGTTTTGGTTGGTACCAGTGCCGCTACTTTGTCATATGGTTTAATTAAATTATTAATGGGGTTAGTGTTTAGCATTGGTCTCATTCTGGTAGTTATTGGTGGCGGGGAATTATTTACTGGAAGTACGATGGTTGCTCTTAATGGGGTGAATAAAAAGACTTCCTGGTCTATGGTGTTTAAAAACTGGGGTTTGGTTTATTTGGGGAATTTTGTCGGTGCTCTAATCTTGGCGGTTTTAATTTTACTTTCTAAACAGTATCAACTCGGAAGCGGTTTAATTACCGAGTCGATCTTAAAAATTGCTGCCAGCAAACTGCACTATTCTTTTATAGCGGCTATTTTCATGGGTATCCTATGCAACATCTTTGTTTGTTTGGGTGTTTGGCTTAGTTATTCCGCTAAAAGCACGGAGGGAAAGATACTAGCTATTATTTTCCCGATTACTGCCTTTGTCGCTTTAGGATTTGAACACTCGGTAGCCAACATGTATTTACTTTCGAGTGCTTGGTTAATCAAGTTGTTCGATCCTGCCGCCGCCTCTTTGTATAGTGGCTCTTCTTTCATTACGTTGTATAATATAATAGTAGCTAACTTAGTCCCAGTCACCATTGGTAATATCATCGGTGGCCTGTTTGTTTGGTTAATGTATCATTTTGCTTATAAAAAATAATAATATATTTAAAAAAGTTTTCTATGCCTAATCTAGATTTAGTTTTCAAACCCCAATCAGTTGCTATTGTTGGCGCTTCCACCAAAGAAGGTAGCGTTGGTAATGACATTGTTAAAAATTTATCCCAGGGATTTTCCGGATCAGTCTATCCAGTTAACCCAAAAGCGGAGGAATTATATGGTTTAAAATGTTACGCCTCATTAACTGCAATTAATGCCCCGATTGATTTAATGGTTATCGTTGTTCCTGCTGCTATTGTGCCAACAGTGCTTGAAGAAGGGGGCTCTCTGGGTATTAAAGGAGCTATTATTATTTCCGCCGGTTTCAAAGAGATTGGTAATGTTGGTTTAGAAAAGACTGTTCAAGAAATTTGTGCAAAATATGATATTGCTTTAATAGGTCCTAATTGTTTAGGAATCATTAATCCATCACTTAAACTTAATGCTTCTTTTGCTGCTTTTTCTCCAGCTGATGGCAATGTGGCTTTTATTTCTCAAAGTGGAGCACTATGCACCGCAATTTTAGATTGTGCTACTACTATGGGCATTGGCTTCTCTAAATTTATTAGTGTTGGCAATAAGGCTGTTTTAGACGAAACGGCTATCTTGGATTATTTAGAGAAAGATGAAAATACTGATGTAGTAGCGATGTATGCTGAACAATTAGCTGAACCAGAAAAACTAATGGCCAAGATTAAAGAAATGAGTCATGATGACAAACCAACCCCAGTGGTAGTTCTTAAATCTGGAAAAACTTCAGCTGGTGCTGGTGCTAGTTCGTCTCATACCGGTGCTTTAGCTGGCAATGATGCTGCTTATGCCGCCTTGTTCCGTCAAAGTGGAATTATTCGAGCTAATTCTTCTGAAGAATTATTTGATTATATTAAAATATTTAGTTCAAATAAGGTAAAAAGCGCCGCTCGTTTGGCAATTGTTACTAATGCTGGTGGACCAGGCGTACTCGCTATTGATGCTACTATTGAAAATGGATTATCCGTCGCCACTTTAAGTGATGCTACTAAAGAAGCATTAAAAGCAGCCTTACCAGCGGAAGCCAACACTCATAACCCAATTGATGTTTTAGGCGATGCCAGGGCTGATCGTTTTGAAGCCGCTATTAACGCCGCTTTAGCAGATGAAAACGTTGACGCTGCTGTTATAATTTTAACTCCACAATCAACAACCGAAGTGGCTGAAACTGCCAAGGTTATTGTCTCTGCTCGTGATAAATTCAAAAAACCAATTGCTGCTGCTTTTATGGGTCAAGAATTAGTTAATCCTGGTCTGGAGATTTTAAAAGATAATAAAGTGGCCGCTTATTCTTATCCAGAATCGGCTATTAAATCACTTAGTGTTTTAGAAAAATTCTATCAAGATACTCAAACTGAAATTGAAACTGCTCATGATTTTACTGATGTTGATCGCGAGGCAGTAGCGAAAATTTTTGCTAAGGCTAAGGCTGATGGCATTCATTCTTTTCCGGAAGCTCATGCTCTTTCTATTCTAGAAGCTTACAAATTGCCAGTTTTAGTTAGTAAGGTAGCTCACAATCGTGCTGAGGCAGAAACAATCGCTCAAGAGATTGGTAAGGCGATGGTACTTAAAATTGTTTCTCCAGACATTTTACATAAAAGTGATGCGGGAGGAATCATGTTACACGTTTCACCAGAAGAAGCTGGTGACAAGTTTGATGAACTTATGGCTCGTGTCGCCATTAATCGTCCGGAAGCTAAATTGGAAGGAGTTCTTCTTGTTGAAATGATAATGGACAAGGGAACTGAACTTATTCTAGGAAGTATTCAAGATCCAAGCTTAGGAGATGCCATTATGTTAGGTCTTGGTGGCATTTATGTAGAAATTATTAAAGATGTTGTTTTTGGTTTAAACCCTCTAACAAGAGCCGATGTTAGCCGCATGATTGGCAGCTTAAAATCAAAAAAGGTTTTAGAAGGTGCGCGTGGCAATAAACCAGCTGATAAAGAAGCTATTATTGAGTGTGTGTTGCGTTTAGCTCAACTACTTCGTGATTTTCCAGAAATTAAAGAAATGGATATTAATCCGTTATTTGTACTTGAAGAAGGCAAGGGCGCCAAGGTTATGGATGCTCGTATCGTAATTGAATAGTAATTTATAAAACAAAGTAATAGTTACTAAACTATTATTTTTGTTGTTAACATATGAAAAAAGTTATTAAAAAAACTAGTCCAAAAAAAGTAGTTAGTGAAAAAAATTGTATTTGCGAATTTGTAAAAGATAAAAGACTAAGCCATTTAAGTCGTCTTGATGTTCGTGATTTTGTTTTAAAAAATATTAAATCATATGATGGTGACGCTTCCTTCTTGTTTGGTCCATCTAAAAAAACTCAAAAACTTTGGGGACAATGTGAAAAATTACTCAAACAAGAAATTAGAAGTGGTGGTGTTTTAGACATTGATACCAGAACAGTTTCTAGTATCACCAGTCACAAACCTGGATATATTGATAAATCGCTGGAAGTAATTGTTGGACTGCAAACCGATGAACCTCTAAAGAGAGCTTTAAAGCCGGCTGGAGGTCTTCGTGTTGTTGAAAAAGCCTGCGAAGAGAACGGTGTTAAAATTGATCGAGAGATTTACACCGCTTTTTCAAAATATCGTAAAACTCATAACGACGGTGTTTTTGATACTTATACTAAAGAAATGAAGGCACTTCGTAAGGCCGGAGTTCTAACTGGTTTACCAGACGCTTATGCTCGTGGTCGCATCATTGGTGATTATCGTCGTGTTGCCCTTTATGGAATCGATTATTTATTTGAGCTTAAAAAAGCTGATAAGTATTCTTTAGATCCACTTGAGATGACTGATGATATTATTCGTCTGCGAGAGGAAATAAGCGAACAAGCTAAAGCTTTGGAAGATATCAAAACCATGGCCGCTTCTTATGGCTATGATATTTCTGGTCCCGCAAAAAACGCTCGCGAGGCTATTCAGTGGACCTACTTTGCTTATTTAGCTGCTCTTAAAGAACAAGATGGGGCTGCCATGAGCTTAGGAAATGTTAGTTCTTTCTTTGATATTTATATTGAACATGATTTGTCTGAAGGAGTAATTACTGAGGAAGAAGCCCAGGAACTTATTGATCAATTTGTAATTAAATTAAGATTAGTTAGACACTTACGCGCCAATGAATATAACCAATTATTTGCCGGCGACCCTACCTGGCTTACCGAATCAATTGGCGGCGTGTTTGAAAACGGTAAACATAAGGTAACCAAAACTTCCTATCGTTTCTTGCAAACTCTTTATAATTTAGGCGCTTCACCAGAACCTAATATGACGGTTCTTTGGTCAAAGGATTTACCAGATAATTTTAAAAAATTCTGTGCCGAGGTATCAATTAAAACCTCATCAATCCAATATGAAAATGATGATTTAATGAGAGAGGTTACTGGTAGTGATGATTATGCAATTTCTTGTTGTGTTTCCAAATTAACAGTTGGAAAACAAATGCAATATTTCGGTGCTAGATGTAACGCTGTGAAGGCTCTTTTGCTAGCTATTAATGAAGGTCAAGATGAAATGAGCGGAGTAAAAATTATTGATAATATCGCGCCGCTTGCGGGAAAAACTTTGGATTACAAAAAAGTAATGTCAGAGTTTAAGAAAAGCATTAAATTCTTGGCCAATGAATATGTTAAGACCATGAATATTATTCATTACATGCATGATAAATATTATTACGAGAGAGCTCAAATGGCTTTAATTGATACTGATGTTGAACGTATTATGGCTTTTGGTCTGGCTGGCTTGTCAGTAGCGGCTGATTCTTTGTCGGCTATTAAGTACGCTAAAGTAATTCCGATTAGAAACGAACAGGGAATTGCTGTTGATTTTGAAA
>CAZHYP010000015.1:0-19032 GCA_964536885.1 uncultured Gammaproteobacteria bacterium
TAACCATTTTTAGGCGTAGACAACAAAAAAAACGGAAATTGGTATTTTTTTATCGTTACACCTTGTCTACCGTTTGTATCTAGTTTTATCTAGTAATTTGAATTGTAGTTTTTATTTTATTATATAAACCTTACTTTGTCAACAGTAACATCACGCACAGTTTATCCACAGGCCTGTGGGCTATTTAAAACTCTAAAGAATTTTGTTTTATTTTAGATAATTCCTCTCTTACAATCCGTCTATCATCCCAAGGAATCTTTTTGCCGTTTGCTAAACAAATATACTGCTCGGCGCCCTTGCCAGTAATGAGTACTAAATCGTCTTTTTCGGCTAATTTTAAAGCTTTAGCTATCGCCTCTCGACGGTCGCTAATCTCAAATAGGTCATAATCTTTTTTCTTGCCAGCTAACTCCGCCCCAGCTGAAACTTGGTCGATTATAAGCTCCGGATCTTCATCATAAGGATCTTCATTAGTTACAATAACATAATCGGCGTTTTCCCCAGCCAGACCTCCTAAAACCGGGCGTCTATCATGATCTCGGCCGCCACCACACGATCCAAGCAAATGAATAATGCGGTTATGAGGTATTACCTTTACTGTTTCATACATCTTTTTCATTGCTCGGGGCTCAAAAGAATAATCAACAATAATCTTAAAATCTTGTCCTAAATCAATCTTTTCTAATTTCCCTGACAAACAGGTCACGCTCTCTAACCCAATTTTCACCTGCTCTAGTGATAAGCCCTGGCTTAATCCAACCAAAGCCGCATTCATAGCGTTTACAGCATTAAAATCACCTAATAACTTGAGATTAATAGCTTCATCCTGAAATTTAAAGGAAGTACCATCAGCCTTGGTTTCGATTTCACCAAAGTTATAAACTCGACTATCTTTTAAAATCTTGTCTTCGCCGCCGTTTTCCATGAAGGCATTGGTGTTAAATTCTCTGTTGGTAGCGTAGATTAATTGTTCTTCACTCCAAAAACTTAGGAAGTATGGAGAGTTTTCATCGTCACCGTTTACGATAACTGTCTTTTTAACTTTAGTGTAATCCAATTTTTTAAGAGCCGTTTGAGGATGGCAAACCACTTTTTGGTCATTAATATATTTTGGTTTACAGTCCTTTAAGTGAGCAAATAAACGTCCTTTAGCGGCCTTATAATTTTCAAATCCACCATGACTTTCAAGGTGTTCAGGATATAAACCAGTAAATACTAATGTATCGTAATTGATGAACTTGTGGCGAAACTGAACGATGCCTTCTGAGGTGGTTTCTACAATCGCATATTGGCAACGGTTTTTAACCATGCGACGTAAGATTTTTTGCACGAAAAAACGGCCAGGCATGGTCATTTTCTTGTCATTTAACCATTCCCGCTTACCATCATCAAACATGGCGGTTGATGTATAACCAACATTATATCCAGCTGATTCAAGGACTTTAGCAATAAAATAGACCGAAGAGGTCTTGCCAGTGGTTCCTGTTACCCCAATTACAATCATCTGACGACTAGGATAGCGGTACCAAGCAGCTGCTAAAGCAGCAATTATGTAGTGATAAACCGGTTGAATTTTTTTAAAAAGCTTACGAGGAATTAACTTTTTTATAGTTGAAATCATATATTTATAGAATCTATTATAACAAGAGATTAGAGTTTTGTAAAAAACCAAAATAAAAAACCGACTTCAGCCGGTTTTTTAAAAAATATCAATTATCTAGCAAAGAAGTCATCATCATCACTTAAGTCTCTGGGTTTTTTTTCTTTTGGTGCCTCAGGAACTTCTTTTTTAATCTCTTCCATGTCTTCTTTTATTTCTTCTAAGATTTCATCTTCGGTCTCGATTTCATCTTCTGGACCGTCGTCATCCAATAAAAAATCTGGAGTCTCTTCTTCAGTTTCTTGAGAGTCCTCTTCTTCAGTCTCCTCAACTTCTTCTTCGATTTCTTCTTCCTCCTCTTCTTCATCGTCCTGGTCGGTGAAGCTTAACTCATCAGATACATCTTCATCCTCTAGATAAGAAGCTGGCGCTGAAGCTTCACTGCGACTGTGAACCGGCATTGCTGAGATGGCGCCACTATTTTCATATTGTTCTTTAGTAACTAAAACTTCTCGAGGCTTTGATCCATTTGAAGGGCCAATAAAACCATGTTCTTCCAACATGTCTAAAATCTTAGCAGCCCGACCATATCCAATTGACAAACGACGTTGTAACAAAGATGTGGAAGCACGGCCAGCGGCAATAATAATTTCCTTGGCTTGTTCCATTAGTTCGTCTTCATCACCGTAAGTACCATCCATGCCAACACCAGCGACACCACCAACTTTTTGTCTGTCAGTAACACCATCTAAATATTCCGGTTCACCACTCTTCTCTTTAATATAGTTAATAACATCATTAATTTCTTCATCACTAACATAAGCCCCTTGAATACGTTTTGGTTTAGAAAGTTCGGAAGTCGAAAGTAACATATCACCCTGACCTAAAAGTTTTTCCGCACCACTCATATCTAAAATTGTTTTAGAATCAACAATTGAAGTAACCGAGAAAGCGATACGAGCAGGGATATTGGCTTTGATTAAACCAGTGATAACATCAACACTCGGACGTTGAGTAGCGAGTATTAAATGAATACCAACCGCACGAGACATCTGTGCTAAACGAATAATCGCCGCCTCCATTTCTTTACCGGCGGTCATCATAAAGTCTGCTAACTCATCAATAACAAAAATGATGTATGGCATTTTTTCTTTACCATCAGCATTGTAACTTTGAATATTTTTCTTACCGCTCTTATTTAACAAATCATAACGAGAGTTCATTTCATTAAGGCACCACTTTAAAGCGTTAATAGTTTTAGAGACATCAGTAATAACGGGAACGAGCAAATGAGGAATACCATTATAAGCTGGAAGTTCTACGCGTTTTGGATCAACCATAATAAAGCGTAAATCCTCTGGATTGTTTTGATACAACAAACTTAAAATAATGGTATTTAAACAAACTGATTTTCCAGAATTGGTCGCACCAGCAACAAGCAAATGAGGCATACGAGTAATATCATAAATCCAAGATGTGCCTGATACATCCTTACCAAGTGCAATCATTAAATTGTGTTTGCGATTTTTGAAAACATTATCTTCCAAGATTTCTCGAAGACCAACCATCGCTTTGGTTTTATTTGGTACTTCAACGCCAACTAATGATTGTCCAGGAATCGGCGCTTCAATACGAATTGGGTGAGCTGCCAAAGCGAGTGATAAATCATTGCTTAAAGTGGTAATTTTGGAAAGCTTAACACCTTCAGCGGGCTTAAAGGTGTATTGAGTAACAGTTGGACCAACTTTGGTTTCTGCCATTTCAACAGGAATACCAAAATTTTCCAAAGTCTTTTTAATACGAGCTTCGGAAGCTTTAGTGTCACCACTAACGGCCTGTCCGACCTTATGAGTTAATAGTTCAACCGGAATATCAATTTTTATTTTCTTTTTTGGCCAGGCAATTTTTTCCTGAACCTTAGGGGTGTTCTGTTTTAAGACGGCGGCTGTCGGCACTTCTTCTTCCTCATCCTCCTCCTCTTCTTCATCCTCTTCTTCGGTTTCTTCTTCCTCCTCCTCTTCAACTTCAGCCGCTACTTTCTTTTTAGTCCAAGAACCCAAAATATCCTCACGAGCCTCTTCAATAAATTCTTGAGCGCGACGGCGACTTGGTCTTTCTTCACCCTCTTCAGCTGGTGAAAAGGCAATACTAAATAATTTTCCAATTGGCCTAAAAATCACCGCCAAAAAACTTTCACGACCAATTATTTTAGACAAAGAAGTGTTGAAAACAATTACTAGTGAAATTAAAAATAAACAGAGTAAAATAATTACTCCACCCCAGAAACCAAAAAGATAATTGAATAATTGACTAAACCATAGACCTAAATAGCCGCCACCAATTCCGGTCTCCACCGTGCTTTTCCAATCAGCTTCATCAATAAAAAAATGAAAGAGAGTTTGATATGAGACAAATAAAATAAATAAACCAATATAATCACTAACTTTAATTTCGTATTTTTTGTTTCTAACTAGTAACATGCCCCAGAATAAAAATACGAGTGGCACTAACCATTTTCCAAAACCAAAAATTAGAGTCAGCCACTTAGACAAAAAAATGCCAACCACGCCGGACAAATTAAAAAGACCCAGCAAACTTATAATTCCAAAAGCAAAAACTGCCACAATCCCCAAACTGCGCTTGGCTCTTTCGTCCAAATTTAATTTTGGCATCGATAAGTAGTCTAAGTTATTATCTTTTTTCTTTTTAGCCATATTATTTTATTATAACAAAAATCAATTTATTTCGATATCAATGAAAACTATTTGTGGAAATCGCTCTTTAATCTTCTTTTCAATATCATCGATCTTACTACCAACGAGTCGTGGTACACGATCTAAATATTCCACACAGAATTTATTAAATTCTTCTGGGTCACCTTGAACCTCCTCATACTCATTAGCTAAAAAATGATATTTATTAAGCTCCTTCATAAGAGCTGAGGCGTTAAATTCTACATCACATTTTACCAAATATTTATCAGCATCAAAAATAGCTGACTTAAAATCATATATTTTTTCAATCGAAGGGTCAGCGAGTAATATTTCTTTTACTTCTTTCGCCATTGAATGTGGAATTGATTTGGTAATTAGGTAATGTCGGTTTTTATTAATTAAAACAATAGCTACGGCTCCCAATAAAGCACCAATAATAATCGAACCGATAGCATCCCAATAAGCATGTCCGGTATACTTTGCTAAACCAATACTAAATAAAGCAATTAGAACACCTAAAACCGCTAAACCATCTTCATAAACAACGGCCAGTGTTGTCGGGTCAGCATCGCGACTAATAGTTTTCCATTTAGCTTTTGGATATCGAGTTTTAAGTTCGTGATAAGCTAAGTACAGAGTAAAGCCTTCGATAATAAATGATAAAATTAAAATACCAACTACCCAGTAACTAAAAGTAAACTCATGTTTTTCAATCAGAGTAACAACACCGTGATAAACAGTAACGCCACAACCTAAAAAGAAAATTCCACAAGCGGAGATTAGGGCCCAAATATAACGTTCGCGTCCGTGGCCGTAAGGATGTTCAGGGTTTGGTTTTTTGTGAGATCGCTCCACACCAACTAACAGTAAAGATTGATTGGCCGTGTCAGCTAAAGAATGAATTGACTCAGAAAACATTGCTCCTGAACCAGTGGTTAAGAATCCAAAAAATTTTGCCAAACCAACAGTGGCATTTCCCAAAATAGCGGCGATAACAGGTAACCGACCAGCGGTTTTCATATATTTGTAATTTTTATTTTAAAATTGATTTATAATTTAAAGCACACATGGCGACAGCTAAGGCATCAGCGGCATCATCTGGTTTAGGAATTTCTTTTAGATTAAGAAGTATCTGCATCATTTTTTGCACTTGACTTTTATTCGCTGCACCATAACAAGTAACTCCCTGTTTTACTTGTGATGGTTTAAATTCTAAAAACTTTAAATCGTTCTGTTTAAAGGTTAATAGAATAACACCACGAGCATGACCAACGGTTAATGCTGTTTTTACATTTTTACTAAAAAATAATTCTTCAACCGAAGCTACGTCTGGATTATATTTTTTAATTATTTTATCAAGTTCACGATGCAAAATATCAAGTCGTGTAATTAAATCGTCCTTGGAACTAGTTTTTATTGAACCATAAGAAAGACAGAAAACTTTTCCGCTATCTTCTTTAATTACCCCCCAACCACAATCAGCAATTCCTGGATCAACGCCCAAGATAATTTTCGACATAAAATTATAAGTCAGCGTTTAAATAATAATCGCTAACATCTTCATTGTCTTCAAGTTCGCCAATAAACTTTTCCGCCTTTTCTTTGTCTTCATCAGACAATGTAATTTTTTCTTTAGCAACATATTCAATTTCACCAGATTCAGTTTTAATATTTTTAGTCGCTAAAAAGTCTTCCATTTTTTGAAAATCAGACAAGGCGGTATAAATAGTTAAGCCCTCGGCTTCTTTTTTAATATCTTCGGCACCACCGTCAATCAGTTCAAGTTCTAATTCATCAAAATTAATTTTTTTAGCATCAAGTTCTTCTTGAGAAATCATAAACACGCCTTGTTGTGAAAAATTCCACATCACTGCCCCAAAGGCGCCGCCAGTTTTAGTAAAGATATGACGAATAGTTGAAGCAGAACGATTTTTATTATCGGTCACACTTTTAACAATCACTTGTAAACCGACTGGACCTAAACCTTCATAATATAATTCTTCAACTTGAGCACCGCCTAATTCTCCGGTTCCTTTTTTAATCGCGCGCTCAACATTATCTTTAGGCATATTAGCTTCGCGAGCCTTATCAATAGCGCTTCTTAAAGCAGCGTTAGTGTTAGGATCGCCGCCCTTTCGAGCCGCAATCGAAATATTATTAGCTAATTTAGTAAAAATAGCACCGCGTTTAGCGTCAACTAATTCTTTTTGACGATGAGTAGTCGCCCATTTAGAGTGTCCTGACATATTTTTTTATAAATCACTTAATTATTATTCGATTTTAGCTTATCTCAAATTGAAATAAAAATCAATATAAACTATAATTAAAATATCAATAAAATTGGGTAAAAAAATATAAATATGACCAGATATAAGATAAAGTCTTTAGACGACATTGTGCTTAGCGCCTTAGATTTCTTTAGTAAAAATGAGCCAGTAAAATTAAATCCTAGTGATTTCAAGTTTCCACTAGTAGTTGGCAGCGGTAATGCTTATCACACCGGTAAAATTATTTTTAAAAAAGCTGTATATGCTACTGAAAGTGATTTTAAGGATTTAATCGTTAGTTATGAACCGCTTATCAAAAATAAAACCATCTCAGAAGTGGTGGTTATTTCTGCCTCAGGAGAAAAAGATGCTGTTTGGGAAGTTGAGTTAGCTAAAAAATCAGGACTTAAGACTGTTTTAATTACTTGTTCTCCGGATTCTAGTGCTGCCAAAATGGCTGACCAGGTTTTTGCCTACAAAAAATTACCAGAACCCTATACTTATAATACCTCTACTTATCTAGGAATGATTTTAAGCGCGACCTCAGAAAAAGCAGAAAACATCAAAAAGACTATTAAAAAAATCAAGATACCAAGAAAATTCAAACAGTATCAATCATACTCTTTTATTCTCCCAGATAAGTTTAGTAGTTTAGCACCGATGTTAGATATTAAGCGTCATGAATTGTTTGGCCCTAAAGTATCACTTCGAGCTTTTAGTTTTGGTGAAGCACGTCACGCTAAATTTGTAATTCGCGATAAAAAAGAATTGGTCATTAGTTTTGGTAAAAATTTATATTTTGGCGAAAGTGATTCTCGCTGGGAAATAAATTTACCAGATGGCTCTAGTTTTGGGACTTACATGGCTGTTTGTTATTTCTTAGTTGGGCTAATTCAAAAATCAAAACCAGATTATTTTAAAAAGAATATTGAAAGATTTTGTTTAAACGACGGACCAAAAGCCTACGGCAGCAATAATTCTTTTGAGGTAATTGTTCCAGGAAATTAATCAAAAAAAACTTCTTTATATAAAAAAGGCCCTTTTGGGGGCCTTTTTATTAAATCAGACTATGTCCGGTCATTTCTTTCGGCTTTTTAATATCCATTACTTTAAGCACCGTAGGAGCAATATCAGCCAAACTACCACTGACCTCTAGATTACTTAAATTTACTTTTTTAGTTTTTTTATTTTTTAACTCTTCGCTTACCACAATAAATGGCACTGGATTTAAAGAATGTTCTTTAATAATTTGTTTCTTCTTGAAATCATACATCTCATCAGCGTTTCCATGATCAGCGGTAATTAAAATGGCGCCACCTCTCTTTAATATTTCGGTAACTATTTTTTTCACTTGATTATCAACCGTTCTAATTGCTTTAACGGCCGCTGGAATATTACCGGTGTGACCGACCATATCAGCATTAGCAAAGTTAACTAAAATAAAATCGTACTGATCATTTTTAAGTTCTTCTAAAATTCTCCCACCCACTAATTTGGCCGACATCTCCGGAACAGTGGCATAAGAATCAACCCGAGGCGATGGAATTAAAACTCTATCCTCTCCTTTAAAAGGAGCTTCATTGCCCCCGTTAAAGAAATAAGTAACATGGGCATATTTTTCTGTTTCCGCAATTCGAAGTTGCTTCAAGTTTAATCTTGATAGAATTTCCCCCAAACAATTTGTAGGTCTAATAGAAGGAAAAGCAATATGCAAACCTAAATTTTTCTCATAATCAGTAAAGGCTACAAAATATAAATCTTTAAACTTTTTATTTTTTAAATCGGCTGATTTAAATTTGACATCAACAAACACGCGCGCAATTTCTCGAGCCCTATCAGCACGATAATTAAAGAAAGTTAAAGCATCACCATCTTTAATGATGTCACTACCATCAATAACAACTGGCACTAACTCTTCATCATACACTTTATTATTATAGCTAGCTTTAATCGCTTCGGTAGCAGTTTTAAATTTAGCACCAACGCCACTGACCATTGCCCTATAAGCATAATTTATTCTCTCCCAATGATTATCACGGTCCATGGCATAAAAACGACCAGAAACAGTAGCAATCTTACCAACGCCAAGCTTAGTCATTTCTTTTTCTAAAGCGGTGACAAATCTAAGTCCACTATCACGAGGCGTATCGCGACCATCTAAAAAAGCGTGAACGTAAACTTTTTTAACACCTTCTTGCTTGGCAAATTTAAGTAAAGCAAATAAGTGTTCAAGTGATGAGTGAACGCGACCATCAGAAACTAATCCCATAACATGCCAGGCACCCTTAGTTTTTTTAAGATGTTTAACCGAATTTTTAAGTTCAGCATTTTCAAAAAAAGTTTTATCTTTAATGGCTTTGTTTATCATTAGTAAATCTTGGTAAACAGTTCTTCCGGCGCCTAAGTTTAAGTGACCAACTTCTGAATTACCAAAAACCCCCTTCGGCAAGCCAACTTTTTCCTCAGAAGCGGAAAGCAATTTAGTTGGATATTTAGAAACAAGTTCGTCAAAAAATAAAGGCTCAGCACAGCTAACAGCGTTTCCTTTAGACTTTTTAGCAATTCCCCAGCCATCTAAAATGATAAGAGCGACCGGTTTTCTCAAATTTTTATTTTGCATATCTTTATAGTTGACTATTTGTAATTTTTCAGACAAATTGACTGAAAATCATCAAAGATGGTAGTATAAACTAATAATACTAGATAAACATATTAAAGACAATTCTGTAAAACTGAAGAATTTTTTTATTGATTTGCTGATGCTACTAGTCAAATCACTAATTATCTCTAAAAGGCTGATTTACGGTATTGTGCTTACCATCGTCAAGCCTATTTTTTGGTTATTAAAGTTTCTACTAACCAAACCACTGATCAGACTATATCATCTATTCTTTAGATTTAAAAAATCAACCATAGCGGAAAGCCCATGGCACGTGTTACTTAAACAAAAGGCTCTACATGTGTTAGTTTTTTGTTTAACTATACTAATGGTTACAGCTAATATAGTAAGTGCTAACCGCGACCGCGATGATTATAACACCACCACACAGGCCAATAAGACCATCGTTTCTCATTTAGCTAAAAACGAATTCAGTACTATTACCGATGATACTACTTTAATTGAAGAGGTTTATAACTTAAACCAAATAATAGCCGCTGGTCATGAAAAATATAATGATTTAAAAGCTACCATTATTAATCGTCCGTGGGTTAGTGATGTCAGTGAAGAAAAAGAACATTTAACCTATAGCAATGGTGCTTTAATAAATAGTAATCCTCTAAACAACAATGATGGCGAAACAGTTACCAGCGAACCAGCGAGTCGCCAAGAAATAATCTATTACACTGTAGGCCAAGGAGACACTATTTCTTCCATTGCTAATAAATTTCAAATTAGTATTAATACTATTTTATGGTCTAATAATTTAACCGCTTTTAGCTTAATCAGACCGGGTGATAAATTAACTATTTTACCAGTTAGCGGTACTATTTATACGGTAAAAAGTGGCGACACGGTTGGCAAAATTGCCAGAACTTTTGGTGTTGAGGAAAATAGCATTTTTAAATATAATAATATTAATGGTGCCGGTGGTTTAGTTATTGGTAAAACAATCATTATTCCTGGTGGTAAAAAATTAAGCAACACCGTTGCCTCGACTAGAACAACAACAAAAACAAGTACCGGAGCGGCAGCGGTAATTGAAAAATTAGTAAAACCAAGCACCGGTAAAGATTCCGGTGGTTCAATGGTCTGGCCAACTTCTGGTCATCGCATCTCCCAATATTACTCATGGCGCCATACTGGACTTGATATTGCTGACAAGATTGGTACTCCTTTATATGCGGCCGATGCTGGTACAGTTGAATACTCTGGTTGGAGTAATGGTTATGGTAATAATGTTTTAATTAATCACGGTAATGGCAAGAAAACTAGATATGCCCACGCTTCTAAGCTATACGTTAAGGTGGGTGAAAAAGTTGGTCGCGGCGAACAAATTGCTGCCATGGGTTCAACAGGTTGGTCTACTGGTTCTCATATCCACTTTGAAGTTATTGTAAATGGCGTTAAAAAGAATCCTTTAAGTTACATAAAATAAAAAAAATATGATGCAAATTATCTTAGGAATTTTTCTGACCGCGCTTGGCGTTGCTTTTGTTGTCAAAACAGAATGGTTCTTAGAAACCTTTGGTCGCGTCGCTTGGTTTGATCAGAATCTAGGAACCGAAGGTGGTTCACGTCTTGGATATAAATTATTGGGGATATTAATTCTATTTTTTGGAATTATCATGATGACTGGCAGTGGTGATTCGTTCATGAGTTGGGCTACTTCTCCGCTTACAAAGTACTCCACTCCGCAACAACAATAATCTCTTGACCTAGTTTAATTATTAATATAATATAGAAAAGAAATTAGCGAGGGCCCCTAGCTCAGCTGGTTAGAGCACCTGCTTTGCAAGCAGGGGGTCAAGGGTTCGAATCCCTTGGGGTCCACACTAAAAGAAAATCATCCTTATTGGGATGATTTTTTTGTTTGCGATTACCTATTGCCAAATATACCGTTTTATTGTAGGGTTATTCTATACTAAATTGTATATTAACAAAATAAAATAATAAGTTCTAACCTTTAAAAATAACGCCATGAGATCTTTAAAAGACATTATTAATTTTGTCAGGAACCTCCAAATAGTGGAGCAGATGGCTCTTGAAAAACCAATGGAAGTTAAACCCCTAAAAAACAAAAGAAAAAAGTAAACCTTTAGTACTAACCATTTAAACACTGAAAAGATGAAAATTAACCAGAGGCTCAAAGAAATTCTTCTAGAGAAAGAGTGGGACAAAGGAGTACTCCGCTCAATCGTTCTGGGAGTTGCAGTATCTTTAGTGATTTTGTTGTTTAGTGGAAACGTTTCCTATGCACTGCTTTGGGGAGGGTTTTCTGCTTACATGGCGCTTGGTGCATTCATTAGCACCTTAAAAAGCCAATCCAGACTTTTTGAAAAAATCAATATTGGTCTTGGAATTGCTTTAGCGGTTGCGGGCATTCTCGGACTAATTTTCTGGTCAGAGATAAAAATTATTGGCACTCCGATACTAATAATCGGAATTGTCATAGCGGTTATCGCTTCTCTTGGACAGTTCAGCGCCGAACTAGGTGAAGCAATGTCACTTGATGATAGTTACGATTACTAAATATCATCAAAAATTAGAATATAAAGCTTACTATGTAAAAATGGTAAGCTTTTTTCTTTGGTGGCTAAAACCCCTAAATATGCTAAAATATACTCATGACTACAAAAAAACGACCAAAATTAATGATAATCGACGGGCACGCATTGATTCATCGCAGTTTTCACGCCCTACCAACAACTCTGACTACTAAAGACGGTACGATTGTTAATGCTGTCTATGGTTTTACCTCTTTTTTACTTAAAGCTTTTCTAGAATTCAAACCGGAGTACGTTGCTTTGACTTTAGACCGCAAAGGACCAACTTTTAGACACGAAGAATTTGCCGAGTATAAAGGAACTCGAGCCGTCGCTCCCGATGAACTATACCCTCAAGTACCAATTGTTAAAGAAGTAGCTGAGGCACTTGATATTCCCATTTTTGAACTTGATGGATATGAAGCTGATGATTTAATTGGCACCATTACTTTGCGCGCCGAGCGTGAAACTGAATTTGAGAGTTATATTATCACTGGCGATATGGATAGCTTGCAATTAGTCGACAAGCGCACCAAAGTATATTCGATGAGTCGCGGACTAAACGACAGTACAACTTATGACGAAGCTCAGGTTGAGACTAGATACGGACTAAAACCAAATCAAATTGTTGATTACAAAGCACTTCGCGGTGATGTGAGCGATAATATCCCTGGAGTAAAAGGTATTGGCGAAAAAACCGCCACTGAACTTTTGCAAAATTTTAAAACTTTAGACGGGGTATACCAAGCTGCAGAAAAAAATGACGCCAAAATAAAACCACGAATTATTGAACTGCTTAAAACGTATCGTGACGATGCTTACATGAGCCAAAGTTTAGCCACCATTAAACGTGATGTGGAGTTTGATTTAAACTGGGACTCACTCAAACTAGACACTTTTGACGTCGATCGCGCCACTGAGCTATTTACCAGACTAGAATTTAGATCACTAATTAATAAATTAAATTTAATTAAGGGCACTCCGGAAGAAACCAAGAGCACACCAACTGATAAATTTGAAAGAAACAGACAACAAAAAAAATATTTTTTAATAAACGACGACAAAAGCTTCACTGACTTCTTAAAAAAATTAAAAACCGTAAAATATTTTGCTTTCGATACTGAAACTAGCGGACTGGATCCAATTACCGCTGAGCTTTTGGGTATTTCTTTTTCTTGGGAACGTGATACCGCTTATTATTTAGATTTATCGAGTGGCAAAGCGCAAAAAAATACTGATTTATTTAGTTATCAAAAATCAGACAACACTTCAAATTCTTGGCTAGAAGAACTTAAGCCAATTTTGAGCAACCCCGAAATAAAAAAATGCGCTCATAACGCCAAATTTGATATTAGAGTTTTGAAAAATCAAGGAGTAATGGTTAGTGGTTTATTCTTTGATTCCATGTTAGCTTCTTATTTACTTAATCCTGATAATCGCCAACATGGTTTAGATGCAACCTCTTTTCGTGAGCTTGGTTGGGAAAAAATTTCCACCGCCGAGATGATTGGTAAAGGTAAAGATCAAATTTCTTTCTCCCAAGTTGATCCGGAAAAAATAGCCCAATACGCTGGCGAAGATGCTAATTGCACCTGGTTACTTAGCGAGACGCTGAGCAAAAAATTAAAAAAAGAATCCTTACTTAAACTTTTAGATGAGATTGAGTTGCCACTGACTACTGTGTTAGCTGATATGGAAGAAAACGGTATTATTTTAGAGCCAAAGGTTCTTAAAAAAATTGAAGACGATTTAGCAATCCGCTTAAAAGAACTGACAAAAAATATTTATAAAATTGCCGGCGAAGAATTTAATATTAATTCTCCTAAGCAATTACAAAATATTTTATTTGAAAAATTGGAAATTAATTCTAAAGGAATTAAAAAAACTAAGACGGGAATTTCCACTGCTGATGATGAACTGGAAAAACTACTTGAAGAACATGAAATAATTTCTTTGATTCAAAGCTATCGCGAACTAAATAAATTACAGAGCACTTATGTTTTGGCGTTGCCAGAATTAATCAATAAGAAAACAAGACGCATTCATACTAGTTATAATCAAACTATTGCGGCGACGGGTAGATTATCTTCAACTGAACCAAACTTACAAAATATTCCAACACGTGGCGAAGACGGACAAAAGATTCGCGCCGCCTTCATTGCTCCCCCTGGATATAAGTTGGTTGGTCTTGATTATTCGCAAATTGAATTAAGACTTGCGGCTCATCTATCAGGCGACAAAAAAATGATTAAGGCTTTTAAAGACCGAGAAGATATTCACAAGGCAACAGCGGCTGAAATTAACGACGTCGAACTAGAAAAAGTAACCAAGCAAATGCGCTATGAAGCCAAGGCAATTAACTTTGGAATTTTATACGGTCAGGGTCCTCATGGATTAGCGCAGAACGCTAAAATATCATACAAAAAAGCTCAGGAATTTATTGCTAAGTATTTTAAGTCTTACACTGGTGTTAGAAAAATGATTGATGGTTCGATTGAAGAAGCTCATAAAAACGGTTACGCCACTACTATGTTCGGACGTAAGCGTTATCTTTTAGAACTGGATTCAAGCAACATGATGATTCGTCGAGCAGCGGAAAGAATGGCAATTAATACTCCAATTCAAGGTACGGCTGCCGATTTAATTAAAATTGCGATGATAAATATCGCTCGCGAAATCAAAGGACATGAAACTGATATTAAAATGCTTCTGCAAATTCACGATGAATTGATTTTTGAAATTAAAGAGGATAAGATTGACACTTACCTGCCAAAGCTTAAGGAGTTAATGGAAAATGCTATAACTCTGAAAGTGCCAATTGTGGTTGAAACAGCGATTAGTGATAATTGGGGTGGACTTAAATAAATATGAAAGATTTAGAGAAACTACAAAATAAAAAAATTGGTTTTATTGGTTACGGCATCGAAAACCAAGCGCTTTATAATTGGCTGATTAAACACGAAGTTAGATCAATCTACACTTTCTGTGATAGCCGTGAAGAAATCGCTGAAAAAATTATTGGCCCGGAATATATTCTAGGTGATAGCTATTTAAAAAATCTAAATGATTTTGATATTATTTTTCGCTCACCAGGTTGTCCATTGTTTTTACCGGAACTTCAAGCCGTGAAAGATAAAATTAGTAGTGCCATGAATTTATTTATGGAGCTTTGCCCTACCAAAAACATTATTGGTGTTACTGGCAGCAAGGGCAAAGGCACTACCTCTAGTTTAATTTATAGTATTTTACATGAGGCCAAAAAAGCAGTTTATTTAGGAGGCAATATCGGTGTGGCCCCCTTTACTTTTATTGACGATGTTAAAGAGGATTCCTATGTCGTCTTAGAATTATCTAGTTTTCAGCTAGAAGATTTTAAAATTAGTCCACGTTACAGCGTGCTTACCAATTTATTCCACGAACACTTAGAACCGGCCGATCCACTTAATCCTAATTACCACAAAACATTTGAAGATTATAAGAAAGCTAAATTAAATATTGCAAAATTTCCCGAAAACGAAATTTTATTGACACATGTTAGATTACAAGAAACCATTAAAGGTGAAAAAGTAAAATATTTTGAAACTTGTGATTTCCCAAATAAACTAGCGGGTGAATTTAATAAAGAAAATATTGCCGCCGCCGTGATGCTGGCTGAGATTTTAGGAATTTCTGATAAGACAATTAAAAAAGCAGTGGCAAATTTCAATGGACTACCTCATCGCCTGGAAAAAGTGGCGGAAATAAAAGGCGTAACTTACTACGATAATAGTTTTTCAACCACACCAGAGAGCACCATTGCCGATATTAAATCTTTTCCAGGAGCAGTAATGCTAATGGGCGGCGCTGATAAAGGAGCAGACTTTAAAGAACTGGCTAAAGAAATAATGAACAGCGTCAATTTTGTAATTTTATTTAAAGGCGACGCCACGCCACGACTGAAGATGGAAATAATTCGCGCTGGATTACATCCTAACAGAATCAGTATCGCTGGCAGCATGTCCGAAGCGGTTAAAAAAGCTCAAAAGAGGGCGGAAGAATTCGAAGCGACGACGGTTTTATTATCAACTGCTTGTGCCAGTTTTGGTTTATTTAAAAATTATAAAGAGCGCGGAGATTTATTCAAACAATATGTTAAAGAGCTCGAATAATTTAATTGGAATTTTTGATTCTGGACTAGGAGGCTTGTCAGTACTTAAAAAATTTTTAAGCGACGTGCCTGGTTATTCTTATATTTATTTAGGTGACAATGCTCGTGTTCCATATGGTAATAAATCACCAGAGACAATTTATAATTACACCATCCAGGCGGTAGATTTTTTGTTCCGTCAAAATTGTCATTTAGTTATTATTGCTTGCAACACGGCTTCAGCTCAAGCGCTAAGAAAACTACAGCAAGAATGGTTACCGGTTCACTACCCTGATCGCCGAGTGCTTGGCGTAATTAAACCGCTAGCCGAGGCCGCCGCTAAAGAAAATTATAAAAAAATTGGCATCATTGGAACTAAGGCTACAATTAATTCCGGCGCCTATTCTCGAGAAATTAATGAATTAAATTCTAAAATAAAAGTTTACAGTGAAGCTGCCCCACTCCTTGTTCCTTTGATTGAAGAAGGCAGACTGACCAAACCAGAAACCAAATTGATTTTAAAATCATATTTAACGCCGCTAAAAAATAAAAAAATTGAAGCTCTTGTTTTAGCTTGTACTCACTACCCATACCTCGAGAATCAGATAAAAAAAATACTGGGTAAAAAAATTATTGTTCCTGATACCGGAAAGATTGTAGCCCGCAGTTTAAAAGACTATTTAAAAAGACATAGAGAACTTAAAATTATTAAAGCTAAAACTAGCACCACTTTTTATACGACCGATAATCCCATAATGTTTAAGGACTTGGCGGAGAAATTTTTAAATCAGAAGATAAAAACGGTTAGACAGATTGAATTATGATTATATTTATTTACGGCGCCGATACTTATCGCAGTCGTCAAAAATTAAACGAATTAAAAGATAAATTCACTAATGAGATTGATATCAATTCTCAAAGTCTTGTGGTAATTGGCGGTGCCACCACCACCCTTAAAGAAATTGGTGAAAAAATAAGCACCGGCTCTCTGTTTGTTAAAAAAAGAATGATTGTGGTTGAAGATATTTTCGATAACAAAAGTGAAAAATTATTTGCGGACTTAACTTTATATTTAAAGAAGCGTGATGAAGCCGCCAAATCTGACGAAGACAACATTATTGTTTTCCGCGATGGTGATTTAAATAGCAAAGACAGAAAATTAAAGAAAGACGCCCAAAAACTTTTTACTTATTTGCTTTCTCAAAAATACGTTCAGGAATTTAAAGCTTTAACCGGAACTCAGCTTAGTGACTTTATAAAAGAAGCAGTTAAAAAATTGGAAAGACAAATTGAACCAGCAGCCATTCAAACACTAATTACACGTACCAATTCTGATTTGTGGCGAATTAGTTCTGAAATTCATAAGCTCGCGATGGCAATTTCTAAGGATGGGAAAATTACTGATGATGAAGTTAAAAAACAAGTAGCTGGCACTTACGATGAAAATATTTTTTCCTTAACTGATGCTGTCTCAGCTCGCAATAAAAAATTAGCGCTGACAATTTTAGAAGAACAATACATGGCCGGACTTAGTGAAGATTATATTTTAAGTATGTTAATTCGTCAGTTTAAAATAATGCTTCAAGTTAAAAGTGCGGTTGAATCAGGATTAAGTCCGCTACAAATTTCGAGCGAACTTAAATTACACTCCTACGTTGTTAAAAAAACTCTCTCCCAAATTTCTAGCTTTACTTTAGGTGCTCTTAAAGAAAAATTGAACGATTTAATCTTGCTCGATTTTTCTAATAAAACCAGTTCGCCAGATATTAAGGCGGAACTATCTTTGTTTATTGCTAAATTATAGACCAATCTTGACAAAAGTATGTTTACATAGTATACTTTTTTTAATTCTTTAATAACTGAATATTAACCTTTAAACCATAGTTCAATGAAAACAAGAATCTTGTCTTTTATCCTGGTGTTAATCGGGGTCTTTGTTTTTTCTGCTTGCACTGAGTATATTCCAAATGGTCCAACCTCAATAAAAACTATTGATGGTAAATGCCTGATCCTGAAAAAGGCACCGTTTGATACGGTCGCCAATGTTATTTTTTTGGAAGTTCTAGGTTTTGAGCACTCAGGTAATTACAGCTGGAAGAGAAAAATTGATGGCGATTACAAAACAGTTTCTATCAACTGGATAAATCATCACGATTTAAGCCCTAATTACGCTTATGTTATCTTAGATACCATTAAAGTTCCGAGCTTGTATTATCAGATTAGGCAATCAGGAGAACAAAACGGTGGTGGCGGTTTGTATTATAAACGGGCAAAGCTTTGCCATGAACAATTAATTGACGCTTATTTTCATCCTGGAGAAGCTAGAAAAATCGGGATAAAAATAAATTATCATTTTCATCCAACAGGAATAATATTTACCAAAGCAGATGCTGGATTAACAGTAAAATATGACCCGACTAGTAAAGACTTCAAAGAAGTCAGTCCGGTTGTTAAAGAAAAGACCGTTTTTAGTTTCTGGCTCTTAGTGACTTTAATAATCTTTATTGTAGCCACGGTTAAACTCGCAAAAATATACCACGAGAACTTCTTAGACTCAGAGATTAAAGAAGTTTTTTGGATATTATTGACCGGAATGAGTATTGGCACAAGCTATATGTTCAACCTGCAAGAGTTTGATGGATTAACCGCTGTTATCATTTTTATTGGTTGTTTTCTGGGGGCACTTTTTTCTGTTTTCTTTCGAATTAGCCTTTGCTTTCAACGAGAAAAAAATCAAAAAATAGCCGCTATGATTTTATTACCAATCATTAGCTCGGTTTTGATCTGGGGGACAACTAAACAAATAACCACGGTTATTATTTATTTATCAATCATCGCCGTTATTTACCTTTTTTATATTCTGGAACTTGATTATTACACCAGAAAATTATCAAAAAAATTTAAGAAGAAATAATCACTAGGGCTCGGCTCAACCGAGCCCTTTTTTATTGATAAAAATAACATCCAAAACTATTGCCTTTTTCTTTTTTCTTTGTTATATTCTATTAAGAGTTTTAAAGGCTCTAATTTTGTTTATTGGCAAAATTAAAAAATTAGCTAAAATTAAGGGCAATTAGCTCAGTTGGTTAGAGCGCAACACTGATAATGTTGAGGTCGGAG
>CAZHYP010000016.1:0-14625 GCA_964536885.1 uncultured Gammaproteobacteria bacterium
CAAAAGTAATGATGGCGATGTCTGGAGGAGTTGATTCTTCGGTCGCCGCACAACTGCTTAAAAACCAGGGATACGACGTCACTGGGATTTTTTTGCATTTCTGGAAAGATGAAAAATTAGGTGCGAAGGCAGAAAATAAATGTTGTTCTTTAGAATCATTACTTGATGCTAAAGCCGTAGCTAATAAAATTGGCATCCCACTACACACCTTTAATTTCGCTAAAGAATTTAAAGCCACAGTTGTGGATAATTTTTTGGAAGAATATGCTGCCGGCAGAACTCCAAATCCCTGTGTGCTTTGTAATAAAAAAATAAAAATTGGATTACTCCTTGAATATGCGAGAAACCTCGGTTTTGATTATGTAGCGACCGGCCACTATTTAAAAATAAAAGATTTCGGTGGTGAGCGTCGTTTATATAAGGCGAAAGATGCTAAAAAAGATCAATCATATTTTTTGTATACCTTTAATCAGAAGCAACTTAAGCATTTAATGTTTCCACTTGGTGGTTATGACAAGCCAAAGGTTCGTAAGTTGGCAGAAAAATATGGGTTAGTCACCGCCGCTAAACCAGAGAGTCAGGACATTTGTTTTTTATCAGGACCGCATAATGACTTTTTAAAACGTTATCTTAAATTAAAACCCGGACCAATTAAATTACTTGATAGCGGAGAAGAAATTGCCACTCATCAAGGTTTACCGCTTTACACAATCGGACAGCGTCGAGGAATTGAAATCGGCGGCACTGGTCCTTATTATGTAGCTAAAATTGATTATGCCACTAATACACTGTTTGTTGTTCGTCAGTGGAATGAAAATGTTCTATATACTGAAGGTTTAAATTGTTTAAACACTAATTGGTTATCTGGTAAAAAACCAACACTACCGCTTAAATGTGGCGCCGTTATTCGTTATGGTCATCCTGCTGTTGCTTGTGTGATTACTAAGGGAAAAGTTAAAGACGAATATGTAGTTAAATTTAAAGAACCACAGAGAGCCGTTACATCTGGTCAAAGTGTAGTTTTTTATGATAAAAATCGCGTGCTTGGTGGCGGAATTATCAAATAATTTTTTTGTGCTATAATACTTTTTGTAACTCAAAAATAATTTAAAATAATTTATGTCACAAAATCTTCAAGAAGTCTTCAAACGCATCCAGGAAAAGAAAAAAGAGCAGAGTGAGCTCAAAAAAATGTACCGCGACGCTTTATCAATCAATGGTAATTATCAGGAAGTCCTAGAAGAACTGGAAGCTCTAAAATTAAAAAAGAAAAAGATTGAAGCCGGAGTGCAAAGTGACTTTAAAGAAGAATTTGATAAATTAGAGGGTCTTAAATTAAATATTGCCGGTGACAATCAAATGCTATCCGATTTAGCCCTAACTCAACTGACCAGTGGCGAAACAGTTAAGATTATAGATGAAAACAAAACGGAGTACGAGCCAATATTTACGGTAAAGTTTAAGAAAATATAGATTTATAATAAAAACAAGTTTAACCAGCTTGTTTTTTGTTTGTATTGACATTTTGTGTCATTTGTGATATTGTAGTTTTGTTAAAGTAACTTACCAATAAAAACCCACAAAAAATAAAAAATGAGAGCAAATCTGAGTATCGAAGAGGCACTTATTGTTGTTGCAGAGAAGATTGTCAAAAAAAGAAAAACAAAGCTGCTTTGCCTTGTAAACTTTGCAATCTTTTCCATTGCCATTGCAGTCTTTCTGCCGGAAATTCGCAACATGGAATCGCCAGAAAATTTTCTCTGGTTAGCTTTTCTTTCGACAGTAGCCGGTTTTAGTTTGTTGACTATTTTTATGCCAGTAACGTTCAACCTGAACGTTAAACCCAGCGAAATTATTGCCGCAATTGATAAATCGGCTAAAAAATACCTGGAAGAAAGCAGGCTTGATTTGTATCTCTACAAAAAAACCCTGGCGGTGCTTAAAGAAAACAACGGTGATCAGGCGAGGATTACTAATACCGAACACAACATTATTCGGCTGAGTAGACACATCGAACTTGTCGATAAGAATATCGACAGTATAAAAGAACGGGCAGTTAACTTAGCTTCGGCCAGTTAACTCACACAATAAAAAGGACCCAGTCAGCAATGACTAGGTCCTTTTTTCTTTAGTGCCGCGGGAGGGACTTGAACCCTCAAGGTATCGCTACCACGCGTGTTTGAGACGCGATCGTTTACCAATTTCGACACCGCGGCAATAATCCTTCTTATTATAATATAAAAACCCAAGTTGTCAAACTTACTCAGTATTTATGGGAATTTTTATGTTTATTTGTTATAATAAACCAATATGGAAGGAGACAATAAAACAACTGAAGCGTACAATAAAATTGCTCAGGAATATAACCAACGCAATTATAACCATTTTTGGGATAATGAATATGATTATTTTAAATCTATTCTACCCGGAAACAAAGTGGTTGATTTAGGTTGTGGTGGTGGACGTGATGGTGAGAGATTTGTTCAAGACGGTTTTGATTATCTAGGCATTGATGGCTCAGAGGCGATGTTGCAAATTGCCAGCCAAAGAGTTGCTGGCGGTCAACTTAGGTTAATGGATCTAAGAGATTTGGATTTGCCAGTAGAATCGTTTGATGGTTTTTGGGCCTCAGCTAGTTTGCTTCATTTTTCTAAAAAAGAAATACCGAATATCTTGAAGTCTTTTTACGATCTTCTAAAATTTAATGGAGTTGGTTTTATCTCTGTTAAAGAAAGAAAGGTCATGGATGAGGGGTTTATTAAAGAAGATAAATGTGGTGGCATTGAAAGATATTTTTCTTTTTTTACAGAAAATGAAATGATAAATTTTTTAGAAGAGGCTAATTTTACAGTCATAAAAAATGGACAATGTTTTGAAAATGATAAGGATGAGACCGAATGGCTCTATTTTTTTGTGAGAAAATAAGGCTTGTTCCTGGGGCTGTTTTCGGTTATAATCAAGTTAGTAAGAATCAAGATATTATGGGTAAAATCATTGCTGTGGTTAATCAAAAAGGAGGAGTTGGCAAAACAACTACTTCTGTTAATTTAGGGGCCTATTTAGCCAGTTTGGGTAAACAGGTGCTTTTAGTTGACCTCGATCCACAAGCCAATGCTACTTCTGGTCTTGGAATTGAACATAATAAGCTTGAGGCTGGTATATATGAAGCTTTGATTGGTGAAAAAAGGATTTTTGATATCATAAAACGCACCCTACAGAAAGGTTATTTAATTGCTCCGGCAACTAATAATTTGGCTGGGGCTGGCATCGACTTAGTCTCAATGGAAAACCGTGAATATCGTTTATCGCAAATTTTAGAAAGTGTTCGCGAAGAATATGACTACATCATCGTTGATGGTCCACCATCTTTAGGTCTTTTAACCATCAATAGCCTAGTGGCAGCTGATGAAATTTTAATTCCTACTCAGAGTGAATATTATGCTTTGGAAGGTTTAGGGCAGTTACTACAAACCATTAGTCTAATTCAAGAAAATTTAAAACCAGAACTAAAGATAATGGGTACGGTGGTTACTATGTTTGATCGACGAAATAAATTATCTGGTTCAGTGATGGAAGAATTAAAACAACACTTTCCGGGTAAGGTTTTTGATGCCGTTATTCCTCGCAGTGTGCGTTTAGCCGAAGCTCCAAGTTATGGTCGCAGTATTTTTCAATATGACGCCAAATCAACCGGTGGCAAGGCCTATGAGGCCTTAGCGCAAGAAGTAATCTCTTTAGAAAAAAATAAATAACTTATATATTATGCCAAATGGTTTAGGTCGCGGACTTGATTCGCTGATACCAAAAAAAATAATAAACTCTGTACCAGTTGAAGCATTATCAGAAACTGGCTCCGCTATTTTATTAAACGATTTAGATCGGATCGTTAAAGTAAATCCCAACGATATTGCCATTAATCCTTGGCAACCTCGTCAACACTTTTCCGAAGCTGGTATTAATGATTTAGTAGAATCAATTCGTGAACACGGGATTATTCAGCCTTTAATTGTGACTAAAACTGATGGTAAATATGAACTGATTGCTGGCGAACGTCGTTTGCGTAGTGCTAAGATTTTAGGTTTAAAAGAAGTGCCGGTGATTGTTCGTGAAGCAAGTGAGCAAAAGAAGTTGGAATTTGCGATTATCGAAAACTTGCAACGTGAAAATCTAAACCCACTCGAAACCGCTTGGGGTTATCAAAAACTGATGGACGAATTTAATATTTCCCAAGAAGATGCTGCTAAGCGCGTTGGCAAAGCTCGTTCAACAGTGGCTAATTGTTTGCGCTTGTTGTCTCTTCCAGAAGAAATTAAAACCGGGTTAGCGGAAAAGAAAATCACCGAGGCTCACGCTAAGTATCTTTTAGGACTTGATAGCGAGGCTAAACAAATCAATGTTTATCGCAAAATTGTTCGAAACAACATGACTGTGGCGGAAACTGATCGTGAAATTAAACGTTTAGGAGGTACTAAGGATGCTCGAGTTAAAGATTTCGCCGACGAAGACAAGGAAAAACGCTTAACTCAGACGCTTGGCACCAAAGTAAATATTAAAAGACAAGGAAAGGGAGGCAAAATTACTATTGATTTTTACAGTGAAGGGGAGTTAAATGATATTATTAGTAGGATTGTTTAGTTATTTAACATAGGAGGTATATCATGAAACAGAAGAAAAATGATTCTCCTGAATGGAGAAAAGTGAAGCTTGTCTTAAAAATTGCGGCTGCTGGCGGTATTGTTTCAGGCGCAAGTTACCTGTTCTTAAATGGACTTAATTTGCCGGCTGTAAAGAATGGTTTTTTACTAACCATATTTATAGTCGTATTTATTACCTACTTTGGTTGCGGCCTGTTTGCCAACAATCAATCAACTCATCTTAAAACGTCCTAAACAGGACGTTTTTTGCTATAAAAAGGACATTGAAAAAGCCCTCTAAACTTGTTATAGTTTAATTAAGATTAACTCAAGAAAATCTCAATTTTTTTATGTCTTTTGTTCACCTCCACAACCATACCCACTATTCTTTACTTGATGGCCTCACTCAAATCGATGAGTTAGTTGAACGTGCTAAAGAACAGGGTTCTCCAGCAGTAGCGATTACCGATCACGGCACCATGTACGGCGTGATTGAGTTTTATCAAAAATGTAAGAAAGCGGGCATTAAGCCAATTATTGGCGTGGAGACTTATTTAGCGCCTAAGAGTCGACATGATAAACTAAGTCGCTTTGACGCTAAAAATTACCACTTAATACTACTTGCCAAGAATGAAACGGGGTATAAAAATTTGATTAAGCTGATTTCCTTCGCCCATCTTGAAGGTTTTTATTATAAACCAAGAATCGATTGGGAACTTTTAGAACAATATCATGAAGGGTTAATTGCCTCGACTGCCTGCTTGGGTGGCGAAATTTCTCAATATATTTTAGCTGGCGATTTAGACGGTGCTCGCAAAAGAATTTTAGAATATAATAATTTATTTGGGCAAGACAATTTTTACTTAGAAATAATGGATCATCCAGAGCTTGAAGGACAGGCTAAGGTTAATGAAGCTTTAATCAATTTTTCTAAGGAATTGAATATTCCACTGGTAGCTACCAATGACATTCACTATTTAAAAAAGGAAGACGCTGAAGCTCAAGATATTTTACTTTGTTTGCAGAATAAGAAAAAAATTACTGACACTGACAGAATGTCTATGGTTGGCTTTGGCGACTATTCAATGCGTTCTAATGCCGAAATGATCGAAGCTTTTAAGGATACTCCGGACGCAATCGCCAATACTTTAAAAATCGCTGAGATGTGTGACCTCGAAATTGATCTAGGACACGTTCAATTACCTTATTTTGATGTACCAAAAGGATACGATGGCAATTCTTACTTAAGATACAAATGCGAAGAGGGTCTTAAAAAGCGCTATCCAGATTTTAATCAAAACAGCGAAGAAGCAAAACAGATTTTAGAAAGAATGGATTATGAATTGTCTGTGGTCGAAAAGATGGGTTGGCCAGACTACTTTTTAATTGTGGCTGACTTTGTTAACTGGGCTAAAGACAATGGTGTAGTTGTAGGGCCTGGTCGTGGTAGTGCAGCCGGCTCTTTAGTCTGTTACCTAACTGGAATTACCAACCTTGACCCTTTAAAGTACGATTTACTTTTTGAGCGTTTCTTAAATCCAGAACGTATCTCCATGCCCGATATCGATATGGACTTTTCTGATATTCGTCGCAACGATGTTTTAGAATATGTATCTAATAAATATGGTGCTGATCACGTATCACAAATTATTACTTTCGGAACTATGGCGGCTAAAGCGGCCGTGCGTGATGTTGGTCGTGTTTTAGATTATCCTTACGATTTTTGCGATTCTATATCTAAAGACATTCCGATGTTTACTAAATTAGATGAGGCAATTAAGACTGTTCCCGAACTTAAGGAAAGATATGCCAACAATCCAGATGCTAAGAAAATTTTAGACTACGCACTACGTCTTGAAGGAGTTGCTCGTCATCACTCAACTCATGCTTGTGGTGTTTTAATTACTAAAAATCCATTAACTGACTACACTCCAATTCAATACGCTTCTTCCTCTGATAAATCCGTTGTTTCACAATATTCCGCTCACCCCATTGAAGATTTAGGGCTACTTAAGATGGACTTTTTAGGCCTTAAAAACTTAACCATTATCGAAGCAGCCTTGAAAATTATCAAAAATACTAGGGGACTTAAGATTAATATTGATGAGATTCCGATGGATGATAAGGCGACTTATGAACTATTTCAGCGCGGGGAGACAACTGGTGTTTTCCAATTCGAATCTTCGGGCATGAAACGTTATTTGCGTGATTTAAAACCTACTGAGTTTGAGGATATTATTGCGATGGTGGCTCTTTATCGTCCCGGTCCAATGGAGTGGATTCCAGATTATATCTCTGGCAAACACGGGGAAAAACAAGTTGTTTACCTTCATGAAAAGCTAAAGCCAATCTTAACTAAAACTTACGGAGTAGCTATTTATCAAGAACAAGTAATGCAAATCGCTCGTGATTTGGCTGGATTCTCTATGGGTCAAGCGGATGTTTTACGTAAAGCGATGGGTAAAAAAATTGCCTCTTTACTTGCTGAACAGAAAGAAAAATTTATTGATGGTTGTGTTAAGAATGGCATTTATAAAGAACTGGCTGAAAAAGTTTTCTCATTTATTGAACCTTTTGCCGGTTATGGTTTCAACCGCTCTCATGCAGCCTGCTACGCTTTAATTGGTTACCAAACGGCATATCTCAAGGCTCATTGGCCAGTAGAGTTTATGGCAGCGCTACTTACAGCGGACCAACAAGATACTGACAGAGTAGCTATTGAAATTGAAGAGTGCCGTAATATGGGTATTAAGATCATGGCTCCTGATGTTAATGAGTCCTTTGGTTCATTTACTGTGGTAACTGCCGGAACCTCAGAAGACAGGGTGGTATCTGAAAATGAAAAAGTAGACACTATTCGTTTCGGTCTCAAAGCGATTAAAAATGTTGGTGAACATATCGTTGACGTTATTATTCGTGAACGCAAAGAAAATGGTCCTTATTTGGATTTATTTAATTTCTTAGAAAGAATCACGGATAAAGATTTAAATAAAAAATCTCTAGAGAGTTTGATTAAATGCGGCGCTTTGGATTCTTGGGGCGAAAGAGGAATGTTGCTGGCCAACTGCGAAAGACTGTTAGTTCTTAATAAAGAGATTGTTAAAAATAAAGAAAGTCGTCAGTCCAGTTTATTTTCTAACTTATCGGAGACCTCATATAAACCAAAATTAGTTCTAGAAGAAGTTGACCCGGTGCCTCAAGCAGAAAAATTATCTTGGGAAAAAGAATTATTGGGTTTATATATCAGCGAACATCCTTTTAATATCCATAAGCATCATTTGAGTGGTTACGCCGTTTCACTTATTGAGCTTTCAAGACACAAAGGTTCTGATTCAGTTGTTACAGCTGGTATAATTGGTTCCGTAAAAAAAATTATTACCAAAAAGAACGAATCGATGTTGTTTGTAAAAATTGAAGATGCCACCTCTTCGGTAGAGCTCTTAGTTTTTCCAAAATTACTTAAGGAAACTTTAGCAATTTGGCAATCGGGAAAAGCAATTATTTGTGAGGGGTCAGTTTCTGAAAAAGACCAAGATATAAAAATTCTAATTAACCAGGTTCTAGTTTTGGATGATAATGACACTCAAAAATCCGTTGATGATTTCAAAAAGGTAATGATGGCGGCTCGTGAGAAAAATGGTGGCGCTAATTCTTGGAAGAAAAAATATAATAACGGCAACACCGCTTCTTATAGTTCTAATGCTAATAAAATAGTAGCCGAGATTACTAATAATAAAACAGAAACCGTTGGTGCTAAACCTCTTAAAATAATTTTTGAAAACGCTCCCTCAACTGAAGAATTAAACAGTTTAAGAGAAATTTTAATTGCTCATCCCGGAGCGAGTGATACTTATTTCAAAATCAAACAAGCGGACAAAGATACAATTATGAAAACTGGCTTTAAAGTTGATAATTCTCCTGAACTCAATAACTTAATTATAAAAAAGTTTTCTGGTCTTTTAAAAATTGTTTAGTCTTAATATTTTTGGTATAATTAATTTAGTTTAAAATTATTTCATCAAAATTTTTTATACAAGCTTAATCGCTAATAAAAAGGGAACAAAAAAACAGTATGCCAACAATAAGCAAAAAAACAAAAACAAAAAAAGTTGCGCCAAAGTCAAAAGCTTCCGCAACTAAAACTAAGGCAGTTCCAGTTAAGAAAAAGATTGTAAAAAAACCAGTTGTTAAAAAAACTAAAAAACCAACTCCTAAGAAGGCTAATCAAATCGTTGTTGATATTATTTCTGATGATGAAAATAATTTTTCTGGTTTTTCTGAAGCTGGTAAAGTTTTAGAACCAGAACAGAAACTAATCTCACCAGTTTTTTCATCCTGGCCTACTTTTGAAAAGAAGTCTGAACCCGAAGATATGCTTAGTGAAAGTGAAGAAGAGGATGAAGAATCTGATAACAATCAGGTTCAAGATAATTTAGAATATGACAAACAGAAAAAATTCTTTTCCGATTGGGCACAACAAAACGCTCTTAAAGATGGGGAAGAGAAACCAAGTTTAGCACCTAAAAAATCTGTTGGTTTGTATCGTCGCCAGGCTTTATTTTATTTAGGCGCTACTTTAATTTTGGTAATAGGAGTTGCTTATTTCTTTTTCACTCAACTAACCATTTTAATATCACCTCAAGGAGAAACAATTAATGATTCCGTTTCTTTTAATATAGTAAGTTCTGATGCCACTTCTACAGCCGATAATATTAATAAGAGTATTAATGGTAAACTTCAGATTGTTGAAGTAACAGCTGAAAAAATTTATCAAACAACAAGTGAAGAGGTCTCAAATGGTGAAGTTTCTAGTATTGTTACCGGAACCGTTACTTTAATCAATAAATATAACAAAAATCAACCATTAGTTGCCACAACCAGATTACTTTCAGCCGATGGCAAACTATTCCGTTTAAAAGATGCCGTTAATATTCCGGCCGGTGGCACAATTACCGCTAGTGTTTATGCTGACAAAGCTGGCAGTGAGATGGAAGTCGCCGCTAACACTAGATTTACCATTCCTGGTCTATGGGCTGGTATTCAAGATCGTATTTATGCTGAAAACCCTAATCCTTTAAGTTATCAGTCTCAATCAAAAAAGATAATCAAACAGAGTGATTTAGATAAGGCCACAAAAGATATCAGTGAAGTTTTAGATTTGAAAATTAAAAATGAACTACAAATCAGCGATAATGAGGCCATTGTTTATGGAGATTCCGGAGAAGCAATTACCACCAATTTCGATGTTAAGCTAAGAGAAGAAAAAGATAGTTTCACTGTTCAAGCTAAAAAGAATGTGGTAGTTGCTACTTTCTCAAAAGATAAGATTATAGAACTAGCCAAGGCTCGCTTAGCGCTGATTGTTTCTGATGATAAGCAATTATCTAACTTTAATACTAACCAAATAACTTATACTCTGGAGAATTTTGACAATGGTACTAAAACAGCTGAAATTAAGGCTTATTTTACCGGTGTGATGTCACTTAAATCCGATTCTTCATTAATTGATAGAAAAAAACTTGTTGGTCTTAATGAAGCTCAAATCTCTCAATATTTAAACACCTTCCCAGAAGTCAAAGATTACAAACTGAAATTCTGGCCATCGTTTGTTAAAACTGCCCCTAATTTACCGGATAGAATAGAGATTAAAATCGATTAATAAAGATAACAAAAAACTAGACTTTGCGGTCTAGTTTTTTTATTGGCTTAGAATAAACCGAGAAAGTCTGAACGATGATGGCGGTCTATTTTTTTCTTTCCAGAGTAAACATCTAAAGCGTCCGCTAATGATGCGTCGTGATTTATAATCAGTGCTAGTGCGGTTGCCAGAGAAATAGCATCTTTAAGAGTTCTTTGATGAAGGTTGCGACCAACGGCCATGCCTAAACTTCCAGAAGTATGCTTTTGCTCGTAGGCGTAGGTTAAAAGTTCTTTAGCTCCTTGTTTATCGCCGCCTACACAGATAACTTTGGTACGTCCAGCGGCTTTAACAACTTCTTGAAAAGCTAAAGCATTGTTTTTAGCTTTTTTATTATCATAAGGATATTTAACTTTTACAAAATCAGCTCCTAAAGCAGCGGCAACGCCAGCACCACCAGCGATAGTGTGAATATCCTCTTCTTTGATATTTTTACCACGAGGATACATCCAAATTACAGCAATTAAACCGTTTTGATGAGCTTCACGAACGATTTTAGCCGCTTCAGCCAACATTTTTGATTCTTTTCTACCTCCTAAATAAACAGTGTAGCCAACTCCTAAAATATTTAAACCGGTTTGTTTTTTAAAATCAACTATATCCGACACTTGATGCCAAGCATGACTTACAATTTCATCACTGTCTTTATATAGATTGGTTCTACCGTTAAGTTTTACTAAATATGGTACCTTGTAATAAGTTGAGCCGTATTCTGCAATTAAACCCAGGTGTGTAGCAAATACACCGATTGGAGAGGCGGCAGCAATTTGAAATAGGTGTTCTGGACTAGAATCTTCTTTAGCAACGCCACTACCAACAAAATCAGCATTTAAATGCTCAACCTTTTGGTCTCCAGCAAATAACAGCAGAGAACCACTACCAGCGGTTGCTAGATTAAAATTTTTACGATATTCGCGCTGTTTAGACACGGGAACAGATAAAGGAATTTTTATTTCAGACATAAATTTAAAAAGTTTATAAAATTGCTAAAATATGATATTATAGAGATATTAAAACAGTTTTATTATATCATTTTATGAACGAGGATAAAAGCCCAAAAAAAACCGTTGATTTAAATAATTATGAAGACCCCATTGAGTTATCGCCAAAAAATTTAGAAATTGGTTTGTGGTTAGCTACTCACAAAAAAATTATTTACAAAATTACCATTATAATTTTGTCTTTGGTAGCCGCTGGTTTTTTAATTTATTCAACCTATGGCTATGCCTATTATTTTATTTTTGGCAGGGAACAGGACAAAGATTTGCAAAACAATCAGGCTGGAATTGATTTAAGTGCGTATCGACAACAGAATATTCCTATCGATTTAACAATTAGTCAGGCCAAAGTGATAAATCATGATAGTAACGCTGATTATATAGTAAGAATAAAAAACTCCAACGAAAAACAAAGCGCTAATTTTAATTTTTGTTTTGTTAATAATTCAGAAAAGGTCTGCGGTTCAAGTTTTATTTTACCTAGCGAAGAAAAAAATGTTTTAGTAATTGGCTCTAAGGTAAAAGGATTTGGTAGTGTTTCTTTTGAAATCTCCGATATTAATTGGCAAAAAATTAAAGCTGGAGAAATACCCGATTGGAATACTTGGAAGGATAGTCGTTTAAAATTTGCTATCACTGATATTAAATTTTCCACTTACGGTAATAGTATTAATTATCTGGAATTTAATATAACTAATAATTCTTCTTATAGTTACTTTGAGGTGCCTCTTAATATGGTTATTGGTCAAAACGAGGACGCAGTGGCAGTAAATCGCTATGTCATTTCCGGTTTAAATAGCAATGAAACTAAATCGATTCGTTTGTCTTGGCCTGAAGCGGTTAATTTAGGAGGTAACGTCTCAATTACTCCTGATATAAATATTCTAGATGGCAACGTCTACAAACCTTATACAGCCAATTAATTATGTATCGTCTTAAATTATATCTCAAAAACTTTGATTGGGTGATTTTTTCAGCAGTTATTTTGCTGTCAGTTTTTGGTCTAATGGAGATATATAGTGTTGCTTTGGGTTTAGGTAGTCGTGATTTAGTAAACTTTTATAAACAGCTTTTTTTTGTTGGACTAGGTGTTATTTTGTTATTTGTTGTTTCTTTTATCGACTATCGTTTTTTAAAAAGTTTAAATCGTTATTTCTACTGGTTTGGAGCATTAATGTTAATAGCTGTTTTAATTTTTGGGAAGACTTTATATGGAACAAAAGGTTGGTTCGTTGTCGCTGGTTTTGGTATCCAACCAGTTGAATTTATTAAAGTAATTTTAATTATTTTTTTAGCGAGTTATTTTTCCAATTTAGCCACCAAAGTAAAAACTTTACGTCATTTTATTTTCTCTTTAATTAGTACTTTAATATTTGTAGTGTTAATCATTTTACAGCCTGACTTTGGTTCCTCTTTGGTTTTACTTTCTATTTGGCTAGTGATGATTATTATGGCTGGCTTTCCTAAAAAATATTTTATTGTTATTGGCCTCTCAGCCGTTATTTTATCAGGGGTTGCTTGGCTTGGTTTCTTTAAAGATTATCAGAAAGAGCGTATTACCACCTTTTTGAATCCATCATACGAATCATGTGCTAAGGAGGAGTGCTATAATAGTTTTCAAGCAATTATCGCTGTTGGTTCTGGTGGTTTAATGGGGAAGGGGGTTGGCTTTGGTTCTCAGTCTCAACTTAAGTTTTTACCAGAAGCCCAAACGGACTTTATTTTTTCTGTTGTGGCTGAGGAGTTGGGGTTTTTAGGGGTTGGATTAGTTTTAAGTTTCTTTGGAATTTTTTATTTTAGAGCTATTTCTGCTCTCAAGAAAATAAATAATGATTTTGGAATTTATTTTATTCTGGGGTTACTAGGTTTTATTTTAACTCACATGTTTGTAAATATTGGAATGAACATAGGACTACTACCGATTGTGGGTTTGCCTCTGCCTTTTATTAGTTACGGTGGCAGCGCAACCTTAGCTTTGTTTATAGCCGTAGGAATTATGGAAAATATTATTATTAAATCGAGGATTAATTATTAATGCCAAAAAAGTTTAATTCTACAATTAAACTTAAATAGGCCATAAAAATATGGACATTATATTATCCGCAGAGAGTCGTGAAAAAAAAGAAAAGCTATCACCCGATCAAGTACCGGCTGTTTTATATGGTCGTGGAGTGGCTAGTCAAAGTTTAAAAGTGATAAGAAGCGAAGCAGATAAAGTGGTCCGTCAGGCTGGCGAATCAAATTTAATAATTTTAAAACACGACGGTAAGGAATTAAAAGTTATTGTTAAAGAGACTCAGAGGAGTGGGGTAAACGGAAAACTGCTTAACGTTGACTTCTTTCAAGTTAATATGAAAGATAAAATTACTACCGAAATTCCGCTTCACTTCATTGGCGACTCTAAGGCTGTTAAAGAAAAATCTGGCTCTTTAATTAAAGATATTAATGCCATTGAGGTTGAGTGTTTACCAGATGCTTTAGTTGATCATATCGATGTCGATGTTTCAGGTTTAAATGATTATCACGATGAAATTTCTTTAAAAGATTTGGTTTTACCAAAAGGAATGAGGTTAGTCCACGAGAGTGATAGAATTATTGTTAGTGTTATTCCACCTCGCGTTCAAGAAAAAGAAGAAGTTGAAGAAGCTCCAGCTGCAGCAGCTGTTAAAGAAGAACCTAAAAACGAAAAATAAAATGAAAACAAAAAACACCGACAACAATTTATCACCAAAATTATTAGCAATTACTAAAATATCTTTGGTAATTATAATTTTATCATCACTAGGCTTATTTATTTATTTATTTCAACCCGATTGGTTTAATTTCAAGATTAATTTAAATAAAGAAGCTAAAACTGAAACGTCAGTTACAGAAGTTGCGACGACAACCGAAACGATTTGTGCTAATTGCGTTAGGCGTTATATTGATGGTGTAATGGTTGCTCCTGAATTTGAGAAGTCTCAACTTTATGGCGTGATGATTGATAATTTTTCAACTGCCAGACCCCAATTTGGTCTTAGTGCTGCTTCTTTAGTTTATGAAGCGCCAGCTGAAGGCGGTGTTACTAGATACTTAGCATTTTTTTCTCCTGACTCAGCGCCATCAGAAATTGGCCCAGTTCGTAGTGCAAGAGCTTATTTTCTAAACTGGGCTAAAGAGCTTGGGGCCACTTTTGTTCATGTCGGTGGCAGCCCAGACGCCCTAGAAGCAGCCAAAAGGATAGCAAAAAGTGATTTAAATGAATTTTTCCTTCATAAACTGGTGTTGGATTTTTTAGTAAAACATAGATAAAAGA
>CAZHYP010000016.1:14635-18543 GCA_964536885.1 uncultured Gammaproteobacteria bacterium
GGCTAAAAAATTAGGGACCAATGATTTAAATGAATTTTATAAGGGTTCATTCTTTTGGCGAACGGATAATCGAACAGCTCCTCATGATGTTTTAACATCTGGCGAAAAATTAACTAGCTATCAGCAATTAAAGAGTGAAAAAGTTTTCGAATTTACTCCTTGGCAGTTTAAGGATGTGGCTACTTCAAGTGTGGCGATAAATTCTCAAATTAATATAAAATATTCCGATGGTTATGATGTTTCCTGGCAATATGATAACAATAATGGTAGTTATGTTCGCTATTTAGACGGCTCGATTCACAGTGATGCCAGTGGCACAAATATTACCGCTAAAAATATTATAGTTTACGTAACTTCATTTCTCGTAACTGACGAGAAACTGAGATTAGAAATGTCAGGCGCTTTGTCTGGGCAAGCCATTCTTTGTCAGGACGGAAAATGTGTTCTAGGAAATTGGAAAAAAAATAGCACGAGTATGCGTGCTAAATATTATTATAAGAGCGGGGAAGAATTTGTTTTTAATGCTGGAACTACTTGGATTGAGGTGACTGACGATTTACAAATGGTTAGTTATTAAAATTCTAAAATAAAAAATCTAATACGACCCGTATAATCATTTTTAAAATGAGTTACGGCCTTAGGAAAGCTGGCGAGAGCCAGTTTTTCTATAGAGGGAGCTTGCTCAGGATTTATTTCACAAATTAGAAAAACCTTAGATTCTTTTATGGATTTTAATTGCGAAAATAATCTTCTATAGTGCCACAGACCGTCAGAACCTGACAGTAGAGCTGATTTAGGCTCTTTTTTGATACTTGGCTCAGACATCTCTTCGGGCTTTAGATAGGGAAGATTGGCGGCTATTACAATATTTTTTGGTTTAACTCTTTTTATAATTGGCAAATACGGTTTTAATAGATCACCATTTAAAAAAGTAACTTTAGCTTTATTTTTTAAAGCGTTGTTTTTCGCGACCACCAAAGCCTTTTTGGATTTATCAGAAGCATAAAAAAGATACCTTCTAGATAGATTATTATATAAAGAAGTAACAATTGCACCTGAACCAGTGCCAATATCCATAATCATAGCCTCGGATTTGTTTTTAACATAATCTAAAACAACATCAATTAATATCTCAGTTTCTGGACGAGGAACTAAAACGTCTTTATTTACTTTAAAATCTAAACCGTAAAATTCTTTATGACCAATTAAAACAGCATTTGACCAACCTGATAGCCGTGCTTTAATTATTTTTTTAAATTCAATAACTTCTTTCGGTTTAATAATATATTCCGGATGAGCAATAATAAAAACTCGATCTCTTTTAAGAACACTTGCCATAAGTAACTGCGCTTCCATTTCTGGAGCTTCGATATTTTTATTCTTAAAAAGAAAACAGGCCTCTTCTAAAAGGCCCGCTAACTTAATTTCCTTGATTTTTTTGTTCTTCTTTAGCGGCATGCTTTAAAGAGTTAATAATAGGTTCAAGTCCTCCATCCATTATTAAGTTAATACTGTGCCATGATTCATTAATACGATGATCAGTAATTCTGTCTTGTGGGAAATTATAGGTTCTAATTTTTTCACTGCGATCGCCAACACCAATTTGAGTTTTACGAGCACTAGACTCCTGAGCAATTCTTTCTTCTTCTTGTTTAGCAAATAAACGAGAACGTAAAACCTGCAAAGCTTTTTCTTTGTTTTGATGTTGTGATTTTTGATCCTGACAACTAACAGTTACGCCGGTTGGGATATGAACAATACGAATAGCTGAATAAGTAGTATTAACGCATTGTCCTCCAGGACCACTGGCGCAGAAAGTATCAATTCTTAAATCACTTAATTTGACCTCAATATCAACTTCTTCCGCTTCTGGTAAAACAACTACTGTCGCTGTTGAGGTGTGAACACGGCCTTGTTTTTCGGTCTCAGGAACGCGTTGTACGCGATGAGTTCCAGCCTCATATTTCATTAAACCATAGGCGCCTTGACCAATAACAGAGAAGACTACTTCCTTATAACCACCAACACCAACCATACTCGAGTCTAAAACCTCTATTTTAAGACCTTTGCGCTCGCAAAATTTGATATACATTCTAAATAAATCACCAGCAAATAGGGCGGCCTCATCGCCACCAGCGCCACCACGGATTTCAATAATGGCGTTTTTCTTGTCATTTGGGTTGTCAGGATGGAGTTCTTCTTCTATTTCTTCGTATAATTTGTCTTTTTGGGCCTCTAATTCCGTTAGTTCGACACTTGCCATTTCTTTAAGCTCAGGGTCGTTTTCACTGTTAAGAATCGCTTTATTTTCTTCAATATTAGCTAAAACTTTTTCAAAGGCAGTGATATTTGCAACCACGCCTCGAAGACTGGCGTGCTCTTGCGACACCTTAATCATTGCCTTTTGGTCATTTATTAAAGCCGGATCGCTCAGTTGCTTCTCGATTTCAATAAATTTTTGTTTGACGTCCTCGTACATAATATTAATTGTTACTAACTAATTTTAGACAAATTTTATTTATAACCCTTGACTTAATTTGAAAATATGTTATAATTACTTTTGCAAGTCACTAAGTGTTAGTAAATCGACGACCTTTGGTGGAGACCCCCCTCCCTCCAAAAGCCAAGGTAGATTGCTAATTCCTTAGTGACTTTTTCTTTTATAAAAAAATAATCAGTCATATGTTTACTTGACAAAAGCTCATGCTAAATGTCAGTAATGACTGATTACTTTTAAGAGAGTGTTGCTATTTTTTTCCCAAGGTAACTTGGGCAATTTTTTTAATATCTTTAGTCTTGATAACTACTTCTTTTTTAGCACGAGCCTCAGCACGAGCAGCAGTCTTTACTTTTTTACCTTTTCTTTCAGTAGCAACCTTAGCAGAAGTAGCAGCTTTAGCGCTGAATTTCTCAACACGACGAGCAGTATCAACTAATTTTTGTTTACCGGTATAGAAAGGGTGGCAAGCTGAACAAAGTTCAACTTTAATCTCTGGTTCAGTGGAGCCAGTTGTAAAAGTGTTGCCACAAACGCAACTTACCTTGCAATCAGAGTAATACTTTGGGTGAATGTCATTTTTCATACTTGAAATTTATCTTTATTTATTTATATTTACTAAGCAATGTTATCATAACTTCAAAAATTAATCAAGAGCTGTTATAATTAATTCCATGACTAAAATACATAATATCGCAAGAAACACATCTTATCTTACACTGGCATTAATTTTGCAAAAAATCATTTCTTTTACCTATTTTATCATCCTAACTAGGGCTTTAGGACTAGAAATGATGGGTCAATACTATGCCGCCATTTCTTTTACGACCATTTTTGCCATATTTATTGACCTAGGATTCGCTAACACACTGACTCGAGAAATTGCCAAACATCAAGATCAGGCTCAGAATTGGCTGGGAAATGTCATTACTTTAAAGATCCCGCTAGCCATTTTGACACTACTAGTGGCCCTGGTTACAGCCGCTATTTTTGGTTACAGCAGCCTAGGTTTTCAGTTAATTCTAATATCTTCGATTTCGATGGTGTTAGATTCCTTCACTACCACCTTTTTTGCTGCTATTCGTGGCTTTCACAATCTAAAGTTTGAAAGCATTTCTTCAGTTATCTTTCAGCTGATTGTTTTAGTATTTGGTTATCTTGCTTTGGTTAATCATCGGGGCGTACTAGCTGCTATGATGGTACTTGCTCTTGCCAGTGTTTATAATTTTATTTATAGCTTCTTGATGGTTCGTTATAAATTAAATATAAAATGGAAGTTACTCTTTGAAAAAAGTTTTATCAAAAATATTTTTTACATCAGTTGGCCATTTGCTTTGTTTGCTATTTTTCAACGTTTCTACTTATATATTGATTCAGTGATGATTGGTCTTTTAGCAAACTATCATCAAGT
>CAZHYP010000017.1:0-15868 GCA_964536885.1 uncultured Gammaproteobacteria bacterium
CTTGTAAACAGCAGGTCGTCGGTCCGAGCCCGACAGTCGGCTCCAGATAAAAAAGTTCCAATTTATATTGGGACTTTTTTGTTTTTATGGTGGATAAACAGTTAATAAAATGTGTAAACAAATGTCTTGAATAATATGCTCTCTTAGGCTAAGATATAAGCACAAAAATCAAAAAAATTATGGCTAATCAATCAGATAAAAATCCTTTGGAAAAAATACCACCCCACAGCTTAGAAGCTGAGGAGTCTTTACTGGGGTCTCTTTTGATTGATAAAGATGCCATTATTAAGGTGGCTGACAACATTTTACCTCAAGATTTCTATAAAGATACTCACAAGATTATCTTTGAAACAATTAAAGAATTATACGGTAACCAAGAACCAATTGATATTATTACTCTGTCTAACCGTTTAGAAGAAAAGAAACAATTAACTAATATTGGTGGTCGTACTTTTTTAGCTCACTTATCAAATTTAGTAGCCACTTCGGCTAACATTGTTCACTACGCCAATATCATTCAACGCAAAGCTACTTTGCGTCGTTTGCAACAAGCGGCCTCTGAAATCATGACCTTAAGTTATGAGGAAGAAAAAGAAATTGATGAAGTGTTAGACGAAACTGAAAAGAAAATTTTTGCTGTTTCTAGAAAATTCTTAAAGAATGCTTTTTTACCAATCGACAGTTTACTTAGCGAAGCTTTTGAACGTATTGATGATTTACATAAAAAAACCGGAGGTGGTCTTCGTGGACTTTCTACCGGTTTTACCGATTTAGACAATTTATTAGCTGGTCTACAAAAATCAGACTTACTTATTTTAGCCGCTCGTCCTTCAGTTGGTAAAACATCTTTTGCACTAGACATTGCCAGACAAGCAGCACTTAGAAATAAAGTTGGCGTTGGTATCTTCTCTTTAGAAATGAGTAAAGAACAATTAGTTGATCGCATGTTATGCGCTCAAGCTCAGGTTAATCTTTGGAAAATGAGAACTGGAAACTTAAGCGACAAAGAAGATGACAATGATTTTACAAAGATTGCCGATGCCATGGGAAAATTAGCTGAAGCTCAAATTTATATTGATGACTCCGGTTCACTTTCAATCATGGAAATTAGAGCTAAATGCCGCCGTTTACAGATGGAAAAAGGCTTAGGTTTAATTGTTATCGACTACTTACAGCTAATGGAAGGTAAAGGTAAATATGGTGAAAATCGTGTTCAAGAAATTGCTGAAATTTCTCGTGGTCTTAAATCAATCGCCCGTGAACTTAATGTTCCGGTACTTGCCTTAGCTCAGTTATCTCGTGCAGTTGAAGCTACTTCCCCAGCAATTCCTAAATTGTCACACTTACGTGATTCTGGTTCCATCGAACAAGACGCTGATATCGTAATGTTTATTTATCGTAAAGCAGCCGACAGAAACTTCAATCCCGCTGATTTACCTCAAGACGAAAGATATCGTGCCGAAATTCATATCGCTAAACATCGTAACGGTCCGACTGGAAAAATTGATTTATTCTTTGATGAAAATACCGCCAGTTTCCGTAATCTAGCTAAAAGACAAGATAGCTCTCAAGTAGAATTTTAAATAAAAAATAAATATATCCCTATGTTCAACAAATTAAAACAATTTAAAGATTTAAAAAGTCAGGCCAAGACCATGCAAGACGCTCTTGCTACTGAAAGAGTAAGTGAAGAAAAAGGTGGCGTTACTATCACTATGAATGGTAATATGGAAGTATTGTCAGTTGCTATTGAATCTGGAATGACTAAAGAAGCAATTGAAAACAGCATCAAAAATTGCATGAACGAAACAATTAAAAAAGCTCAACGTTTAATGGCTAAAAAACTACAAGACATGGGTGGTTTTCCTGGATTAAACTAATAATCTCATGCGCTTTCCTCGCGCTATTGCTAATTTAATAGATGCTTTCTGTGAGTTACCAAGCGTCGGCCCTAAAACTGCCGAACGCTATGTTTTTCATTTGCTAAAAAATTCTCCAGAAAAATTAGAAAATTTAGCCAAGCTAGTTGCCGGACTAAAATCTAATATCACAATTTGTTCTAGCTGTTTAGCAATTTCCGAATCTAATCCCTGCTCTATCTGTGCTGATCTGCAACGTAAAAATGGTGTTTTATGTATTGTTGAGAACACTCAAGACATGCTGTCGATTGAGGCCACTCGCCAATACCAAGGACACTATTTTATTTTAGACGGACTGATTAGTACCATCGAGAATGTTAAACCAGAGAATTTAAATATCGAAAAATTGTTACGTAAAATAAAACAAGACGGATACACAGAAATAATCTTAGCTTTAAATTTTACCTTAGAAGGAGAGACTACTTCCCTATATCTGGCCAAGGTTTTAAATGATTATAATGTAAAAGTCACCAGACTAGCCAAAGGACTGCCAGCTGGATCAGACCTAGAATACGCCGATGGCAATACATTGGCCACCGCTTTAAAATATCGAGTAGAAACCAAATAAAGTTTGTAATGTTAACAACCCTGATTATCCTCTCCTTTGGTCTTGGTTGGACGGCCGAGCAACTAATCAAACAGTTCCCCGACTCACCCAAACTGCGGCTTTTTAGAAGAAAAATCAGGCCGCTGAAGAGATTGATTAAGTTTCTAATTAACAAAATTAGAGATACCATAAAAAAATAGGCCAGTAATAGCCTATTTTTTATATAAGAAGATGTTTTTCTATTATGCAATTGCAGTGATCTTAACAGCAGTTTTAAGTTGTCTGTGACCAACTGTTTTTTTGTAACGAGTTTTGCTCTTATATTTTACAACCGTTACCTTGTCGTCTTTAGCAGTTTTAATAACTTCAGCAGTTACTTTTTCTCCCAAAGATGGAGCACCTAACTCTAAGTTAGTAGCTTCTTCATCAGAAACAAGCAAAGTATCAAATTTTACAGTAGCACCGGTTTCCGCTTCAAGCTTTTCCACTTTAATGGTTTGGCCTTCTTTAACGCGATATTGTTTGCCTCCGGTCTTAATAATGGCGATTTTCATAGAATATTAACTAATTTAAGAATAAAAATAGCCAATAGGCACAGGGCACGGCCTGATTTGGCTTAATATACTTCCTTATATTATCAAATATTTGAAAAATGTCAATAAATGATTTATAGTAGATATACATAACATAACTAATTAAGATAATTATGCCAAAATTTGTAATTACCGGCGGAGCCAAGCTATCTGGACAGATTGCTGTTTCTGGAGCTAAAAACTCAGCTTTAAAGATAATCCCTGCTTCCATCTTATCAGAAGCGCCAATTACTATTAAAAATTTACCAAATATTGAAGACGTTGACCGCTCTTTAGAACTCTTGGAATCGCTAGGAGCAACTATTACTCGTTTTAAAGGTGGGGTTATTATTGATACTAAAAAAATCAAAACCACTGAACTCGACCACAAAATGGCTGATAAATTCCGCGGTTCAATTATGTTTGTTGGCCCAATGCTCGCTCGCTTTGGTGAAGTAAAATTCCCTCACCCAGGGGGCTGTGTTATCGGTGCCGGCGGACGTCCAATTGATCTATTCATCGAAGGCTACAAAGCATTTGGCGCCGAGATAACTGAAAAGTCCGGACACTACTATCATATTAAAGCTAAAAAATTAAAACCAGCTAATTACTTCTTCCCTTTAGTCTCAGTAACGGCGACTGAAAGTATGTTAATGACCGCTTCGATTATTCCTGGAAAAACTGTTTTAAAAAACTGCGCCATGGAACCAGAAATTGAAGCTTTGGCTGAATATTTAAATAAACAAGGAGCTAAAATTAAAGGGGCGGGCTCACCTACTATTATTATTGAAGGTGCTAAAAAACTAAAAGCTAACATTTTTAATGTCATTCCTGATCGTATTGAAACTGGATCGTTTGCTATTTTAGCAGCTGCTTCCAACTCGGAAATAAAAATTACTAATTGCAATCCTGAGCATGTTATGACATTGCTGGAAATCTTTAAAAAGATTGGCGTTAATTTTGAAACAGGAAAAAATTGGATTCAAATAAAAAAGAGTGGACGCTTAAGTACTCATGATATTAAAACTCATGAATATCCTGGTTTCGCTACCGACTTACAATCACCATATGTAGTGCTTATGACTCAAGCTCATGGTTCAGCGATGATTCATGAAACAATCTATGACCGTCGTTTAATTTGGACCGATATGTTATCTCAAATGGGTGCCAATATTACAATGTGTGATCCACACCGAGTTTTAGTTCAAGGTCCTACCAAATTATATGGCAAACACTTAATCTCACCCGATTTGCGTGCCGGAATTGCCTTGGTAATTGCTGGATTAATCGCCGAAGGAACAACTGAAATCGACAACATCTACCAAATTGACAGAGGCTATGAACAACTTGAAACCCGTCTCCAGAAAATTGGCGCTAATATAAAGAGAGTGGAATAAATTAATATGAATAAAAAAACTCGCGACTGGTTATTTAGAATTTTTGTTTTTCTATTTGTCGTTATCACAATTGTTTTATCACTATATGCAACCGGCTATCGTTTCAACTTAAGCTGGCCTCTTCGATTAGACAAAATGTTAGTTAAAACTGGTACTTTAGCTTTAGACACCAGTCCAAAAAATGCTTTGGTGAGCGTTACCTCGGAAACTAAAATTAGTACTGGTTTATCTTTTTTAAATTCTAAAAAAGAACAAGTAACTCCAATTAAAATAAAAAATTTATTACCTGGCGAATACTTAGTAACTTTTACCTTAGACGGTTACTGGCCTTATCAAAAAAAATTACGAGTAAACCCAGAACAAACGACTTTTTTAGAAGATGTGATTTTGTTTAGAAAAAGTTTACCTCTTAACGTTTATAATACTGGCGCCCAAGAAATTAAATATTCCCCAGACGGTAAATATGCTTGGTTAACTAAAGATCAATTAATTATTAATTTAAAAACAGAACAAGTCGACAACAATAAGATTACCTCAATTGTTAATTGGCTAGGAGACGACATGGCCAGTGACGGCTCAAAGATAATTAGTCTAACTAGTGATGTGTCAGCTGATTACGCTAGCTACACTGGAGTCATAAATAAATCCCAAACAAGCGGTGATTTGTTGATTTACCAAAACGAAGATAATCTATCAGCTTTAAATATCAAAACAAAAGCTGCCGCTCTGCTGCAATTTGATGGCAAAGTAATAGACTACCAAGTAAATAATAACACCCTATTTGTTGTTACCAATAATAAAAATAAAATTGAAATTAAAAGTTTTGATATTAAAAACAACAAAAACATCACCGCTACCACCTTATTAAATTCTAAAGACTTCACTTTTAAAAAAGAAAAAAACAATGTTATTCTCACCGACAACGAACATAAAATCTCTTACATTCTAAGTGAAGATAGTAATAAGGTTATTAAAGACGTTCTAAGAGGGGCAACGATATTTAAATGGTTAGATGACAACAAACTGGTTTATGCCAATGAATCTGAAATTTATATTTATGACACAATTCAAACTAAACCATATTTAATAACCCGTCTTAGTGAAAAAATAAATTCATTGTCTTGGGGTTCCAGTAATTTTTTAATCTACTCGACTGATAAAACAATTGGCACAGTTAATTTAACTGGTTCGGGAAACGATTTAACTGTTCTTTGGCAAGGCGACAAATTGTCATCACTATATTTTGACAACGGCGCTGGTGTTTTATATTTTTCTGGAACAATCGGCCAACAAGGAGGTTTATACAAAATGACATTAAAATAATTTTAATATATAAATCTTTAAAAAAGCCGCCCCAAGGGCGGCTTTGTTTTTTTTATCTTACTTATCAGCCATTTCTTTAATTAATTTTTTAAGCGGTTCACTTACCTCGGGATTTTTAAGTCCTAATTTAATAGTCGCTTTAATAAAACCAAATTTGTCTCCCGTGTCTAACCACTCCCCTTTTAATTTCACGCCGTAAAGCGGCTTACCACTAGAAAGTAAAACGTCAAAAGCATCAGCCAAACGAATCTCTCCGCTCTTACCACCTTTCATCTCTGCTAAAATTTTAAAAATTTCTGGAGTAATAATATATAGACCAACAGCTACTAAATTAGATGGGGCTTTGTTTACTTCTGGCTTTTCAACAAAACGTTTTATATTATAAATACCTTCGTCTAGTTCAGCACCATCAATCACACCAAATTTAGATACATCTTCATGAGCCACTTCTGACAGACCAACTACTGGTTGACCATATTTTTCATAAGCATCAACTAGCTGTTTTACTGGAGACACCTCAGCGTCATACAAAGTATCACCAAACATAATCAAAACTGGTTCGTCATCACGCATCAGGTGGGCCGCACAATTAATAGCATGCCCATCGCCTAGCGGTATACTCTGTCTAACATAAGAAAATTTAGCCAAATGCTCAATCGCTTCTACTTTAGATACTAAGTCTAACTTATTTTTTTCAACTAGCGTTTTAGATAATTCAAAAGAATAATCAAAGTGGTCTTCAATCGCTCGCTTGCCACGACCAGTAACAAAAACAATTTCCTTAATTCCCGCCTCAGCCGCTTGTTCTACCAAATATTGAATTACGGGTTTATCTACAACGGGTAGCATTTCTTTTGGTTGCGCTTTAGTAGCTGGCAAAAAACGAGTTCCGAAACCAGCGACCGGCAAAATTGCCTTTCTAATTTTTTGCATATATATTTATTTTATTTTTTTCCATTTATTGAAATATCTAAAAGCCGATTTTACGTGTTCTCTAGCAATTTTATCTCTAAACAAAGCCTTATACCAAGGTAGCCCCGCACTTTGACGGGCATGATTATGAGTTACTTTAACTTCTGGATAATAAACGACTGATTGCCCCCTACTATTTATTTGACGACACAAATCAACATCCTCAAAGTACATAAAATATCTTTCATCAAATAATTTGTCTTTAATCTCACTACGTCTAACCATAAAACAAGCACCAAGCAACCAATCAACTTTTTGAATTTGATTGTGGTCAGTATGTTTCATTAGATAGCTATCTAAAGTGGCTGGAAAGAAAGAGCCAATAGCGGTGCGACGAAGTAATGGAATGTAAAATTTAGGAAAACGAACACAAGAGTCTTGCAATGAGCCATCAGGATTAATTAATTTTGGACCAATTAAACCAATGGTCTTATTATTTTTAAAATACTCATAAAGTTTTTTGATGGCATCTTGTTCAAAAACAATGTCCGGGTTAGAAATTAAAATATATTCACCGGTAGAGTTTTTAATTCCTAAATTATTTCCACCTCCCATACCTAAGTTGTCAGGACTGATAATAATTTTAGTATTAGGATATGACAAATCAGACAAGTTATCACCGGAATTATTTTCAACTACTATTACTTCGTAGCTTAGACCAGCTAAATCTGATTTAGATATTGAATCAAGACAAGTAATTAACTTATCTCGACTTTTATAATTAACAATAATAATTGAAATATCCATACTAAATAATTTTTTTAACTAAATTCCAATAAGCATTAAATATCGGATTAACTAAATATTTTAAAATCGGATTATCGATTTCTTGAAATTCGATGCGACCAGCAAAATTTTGTAAAATTTGTGAAAGTGGTTTTTTAGTGATCTGTTTAAAGTGGCGACGCAGTTTAGAAATTAAACGCCAAGATGATGGCTTAAAGAAATAGCCAAAAACTTTTAAATCAGTTTTAAACCAACCACCTAAAATAGAAAAGAATAACATTCCCAAGCTCATAGCTAAAAATACTGGGCTAAGCAAAATCAAAACTGATACTGGATAAAAAGCTAAAAAACTAATTGCTCGATTGCGTTCCATATAATAAAGCATCCTCACACTTCTTTCAAATTCATACTTATGATACAAAATCGAATTGGCAGCTAAAATAATTTTATGCCCCGCTAGTCTGGTTTTCAAACTAATATCTAAATCATCGTGATACATGTAATAATCATCGTTGTAACCACCAATTTCTTTAAAGATTTCTGAGCGGATAATAAAAGAACAACCGGAGGCATACCCCATTATCTCCTGATAATTAGTTACCGCCACTTCTGACTTCTTTAAATTATAATTGCCCGTAAAACCAAAAAATAAAAAATGGATAAAGTTTTCAGTGGTGTTTATTTTAGGGTCTTGGCGCTCGACTTCATCTTTTGGATAAAGCAAAATTAAAGACTGGGCAATTCCCGCTTCAGGATTATTATCTAATGCTAAAACCAATTCACTAAGCCACTGTGACTCAAACTCGGTGTCCATGTTAGCCGCCACCAAATAATCGCAACCGTCTAAAATGGCCCGGTTCATACCTAAGTTATTTGCCGCACAATAATTACCATCTTCACGAGGTAAAATAATCGCTTCAGGATATAAATTTTTAAGATAATTTAATGACTCAGCTGATGAAGCGTTATCAACGATATAAACAATAAAATCGGAATAAGTTTGCGCGCGCAAAGAATCGCGACAAGCGCTTAAATATTTATTGGCATATTCTTTATAGTTTACTAAAACGATTCCGACTTTCTTCATATTATTTTTTAGCCAATTTATTAATTAAAAAATTGGTTAAATTCCAAGCAGTTTGCAAAATGATCACTTGATACTTCTCTTTCCACTTTTTAAAATATTTTATCATCGATTCTTCAAAATATTTTTGTTTGGTATTAATTTTTACTTGTCCAAAACTAGCACCAACGTAATCCAAACAAGTGGCCGCCGGAGAATACCAAACTTCCCCGCTATTTTGATAGACTTGTTTGCAAAAATCGACTTCCTCAAACCAAATAAAATAACGCTCATCAAGCAGTGGTAATTCATGACCCGAAATTTCCCGCCACACTTTTTTATTAATTAAGAAAAAAGCCCCGCGCACTGAATCAACTCGAGATTCGCTATCATAATTAAAATTAGAATACAGATATCTGTTTAAAACCAAAGGCAAAAAATGCGGAATTTTTAAAATCACCATTAATTGATCAAACAAAGATGGAAAACGTCGAACGTGTTTAATGGTTTCTCCTTTTTCATTTACTAATCTAAAACTAGAGACAGTGGCTTGCTGATTATTTTTGGCCCAAGCAAGTGACTTACTTAAAGTGTCGGGATTAACTAGCATGTCTGGATTAAGTAGCAAGATGTAATCGCTGGCGCATTGTCTAATCGCCTGATTATTGGCCCGAGCAAAACCAAGATTTTCAGTATTAGCGATTAATTTAACTTGCGGGAATTCTGTTTTAACCATTTCTACTGTTCCGTCCTGAGAATTATTATCAACTACAAATACTTCATAGGAAAAATCACCTTGTGAGTTGAACAAAGCACTTAAATTAGCTTGAAGTTTTTCTTTTACTTTCCAGGAGACAATAATTATCGACAAGTCCATATTTTATTTATTTATTTTGACTAATTTAGTACGCTCGCCAGCACCACTGATAATTGTGAAGCGATTTTTTTCTATTTTAAGTTCACGAGCCAACAATTTTACCAGTTCGGTATTAGCCTTCCCTTTTTCAGGAACGGCGGCAATGGCAATTTTATAAGTATTGTCGGCCATCAGCTCTCTAAATTCAGACTTAGCACTACCAGGAATAACTTTAACAGCTAAGTAAGCCTCGCCTTTAACCTTCAATTGTTTTTCAATATCTTCCCACATATAACTACAGTTTAGCCTCTTTTACCCTTAAAATCAATCTAAATTACTTAACAAAAAAAGACCCTGAGAAGTACTTTACGTACTCTCAGGGCCATTTCTATTTCAGGATTACTCCCATGCGACAGTCAAATTCGGTGTCCAAATAATGTTTTTCGGACATGTATATACCATCGCGTCGTGAAAGACATTTCACAAAGCAACGACCACTATTAAGCTCTCGATAAACAGTTCCAAAAAATGGAATTATAAGTGGCCAATTACTAGGAATCAGTTCTTGATTCTTTACCAGAAAATCTAAGTAATTTCTGTTTAAAACCTCTTGGTCGCTTGCTTCCGGATGCAATTTTTCGTGGATCTTGTGACCGTTAATCGGCTCCTTAATGGTATAGAATTTACCGACTCCGGTCCATTCCATTTGACCATTTTTTTGATGGTAAATTACCACGCAGTCAGCAATCTTTAATGCATCAGCATCGCCATCAATTATGAACCCCTTTCTTGTTTCTAAAAGTGGCTCAATAATAAAGATATCACCTTCAATTAACTTCTTCCGAAGCTCTTTGAGAAGACCTTGAAGGTCAGCTATTTTTAACAGCAAACCAACAACAACAACACAAACAATCACAACATACCCTCCTAGTTCCATGATTAAATTGTTTTTTAAAATTATTACTTAATGAACTATCAAATAAACTACCACTTATTTTAGAATTAGTCAACGTTCCAAAATCTTAAAAACTAACCTATAATAAATAAACAAAAACTAACTTTTACTTCTATGAATGAAGAGAAAAAGCAACGTCCTTCTTGGGACGAATATTTCAGCCATTTGGCTAATTTAGTTGGTGAACGTGGTACTTGTGACCGCGGACAATGTGGAGCGCTTGTAACTAAAGATAGACGCATTGTTTCTACTGGCTATGCCGGCTCTCCTTCGGGCACAGCTCATTGTGATGAAGTGGGTCATGAAATGCACACTGTCACCCATGAAGACGGCTCGGTCACTAAACACTGCATTCGTACTACTCACGCTGAACAAAATGCGATTTGTCAGGCCGCTCGTTTTGGCATCGCTTTAGATGGTGGTACTTTATACACTAAAATGGCTCCTTGTTACGCTTGCGCTAAGATGATTATCAATGCTGGAATTAGAAGAGTGGTTTGTTCTCAAGATTATCAAGCCTCGGCTAGAAGTAAAGAAATTTTTCAAGAAGCGGGTATCGAATTTGTTTTATTAGACAGCAAAGTAACTGAATATTAAAAATTAACTATTAAAGAAATTTATGGTAGTTTAATAGCAGTTTCTTTAAAAATACAAACACTAAAATAAAAATCGTATGAAACAGTATTTAGATTTACTTGAAGATATTATGGCCAATGGTCATAATAAAAGCGACCGCACCGGAACTGGTACTCGCAGTGTTTTTGGACGCCAAGCTCGTTTTGATTTGAGCCAAGGATTTCCTTTATTAACTACTAAGAAGTTATATCTTCGAGGTATTATTCATGAACTTCTCTGGTTCCTTAAAGGTGACACTAATACCAAATATTTAGTGGATAACAATGTTCACATTTGGGATGAGTGGGCTGATAAAAACGGTGATTTGGGCCATATCTATGGTTATCAATGGCGTTCTTGGCCAACTCCTAATGGTGGGCACATTGATCAAATTCAGGAAATCATCAATACTATCAAAAACAATCCTGACTCGCGTCGTATTATTGTTTCCGCTTGGAATGTTGGAGACATTGACAACATGGCCTTGCCTCCTTGTCATTGTTTATTCCAATTTTACGTGGCCGATGGAAAATTATCCTGTCAGCTATACCAAAGAAGTTGCGATACTTTTTTGGGTGTGCCATTTAACATTGCTTCATACGCTTTGCTTACTATGATGATAGCTCAAGTTTGTGGCTTGGAGCCAGGTGAATTTGTTCATACCTATGGTGATTTGCATATTTACAATAATCACTTTGAGCAAGTTGCCGAGCAACTATCTCGCGAACCAAGAGCTTTGCCAAAAATGAAAATTAATCCTGATGTTAAGGATATTTTCAGTTTTAAGTATGAAGATTTCGAATTAGAGGGTTACGATCCTCACCCACCTATTAAAGCTCCCATTTCTGTGTAAAAAACGAAAGCCTGATTCTAGCAATAGAGTCGGACTTTTCTTGTAATAATATTATGATACCAGTTACTCTCATGATGGCTATTTCGGTAGATGGCAAAATTGCTAAAGATAAAAATCAATTTGCCAATTGGACTAGTCCAGAAGATAAAAAACTATTTGTCGTCGAGTCTAAAAAGCATGGCGTAATTATGATGGGTGAAAATACTTTTAATACTTTTCCGTCTCCACTGCCTAATAGATTAAATGTAGTTTTTTCACCAAACCCTAAACCAGATTATGATAATGTAAAGTACGTCACCGGCGAGCCAGAAAAAGTCCTAGAAGAACTTGAACAAATGGGCTATAAATCAGCTTTGCTTGGCGGTGGTTGTTTTCTTAATTCCCTATTTTTAAAAAATAAATTAATTTCCGAAATCATTTTAACAGTTGAGCCAAAAATATTTGGCAATGGCTTATCTTTATTTGACATAGATGCCGAAGCTTCGCTAGAATTAAAGTCCTTAGATAAATTAAATGATAATACTTTTGCAGTTAAATACGCTGTAAAATACCCCAACTAAAATGGAAAAGAAAATCATCATTGGCTTTACCGGCCTCATGGCTAGCGGTAAAGATGCTGCCAGAAATTATTTAGAAGAAAAATATCAAGCTAAAAGTTTGAAGTTTTCTGGAATTATGCGCGACGTGCTAAAGAGAATTAATATTGAAATGACCAGACAAAATCTTTCAGCTGTTTCCCTATGTTTAAGACAAACTTTTGGTGAAGATTTATTTGCCAAGGTAATCGCTAATGATGCCAACGAATCAGAAAATAAAATGGTGGTAATCGATGGCGTTAGACGTTTAGCCGATATTGTTCACTTATCAAAATTAGATGGTTTTTATTTAATCTCTATCGAAGCGACTCCAGAATTACGACACCAAAGATTAGTCGCTCGCGGCGAAAATGTTGGAGAGTCAGAAAAAACCTTCGAACAGTTTTTAGCCGACCATCAGACTGAAACTGAACTAACTATTCCCGAGGTAATGTCTAAAGCTGATTTTGTAATCGATAACAATGGCAATTTTGACGATTTACACAATCAAATTGACAAAATTTTAGAGAAGATACAAAATAACTAGAACACTTTTAAAAACTAAATTGAGCCATAGGATATTGTGTCCTAAGCTCTTTTTTGTAAGCTCCCATGTCTCAATACTTAGGAAAATTTATTGTTATCGACGGCACCGACGGGTCTGGCAAGACTACGCAGTTTAATTTGCTGGTTGATAAATTAAAGGCTGAAGGCTTCGCTGTTGAAGTAGCCGATTTTCCTCAGTACAACACTAAATCAGCGGGTCTAGTTGAAGAATATCTGTCAGGCAAATACGGCGGCGCTGATGATGTTACTCCTTATCAATCTTCGATTTTTTACGCCGTTGACCGCTTTGATGCTAGTTTTAAAATTAGACAATGGCTTAAGGACGGTAAAATTGTTGTCGCTAATCGCTACGTTTCCGCTAGTTTAGGCCACCAAGGAGGAAAAATAGACAATCCATTAGAGAGAAAAGTATTTTTTAACTGGTTATATGAACTGGAATATAAACTATTTAATATTCCTAAGCCTGATTTATCTTTAATTTTGCACGTTGAGGCAGAGATTGCCCAACAATTAGCCGCCAAACGTCACCGTGAAGATTGGGTTGGCAAAACTCGTGATATTCATGAAGAAAACTTAGGACACCTACAAAAAGCGGAACAAGTTTATTTAGAAATTGCCCAAACCTTCCCCGACTTTAAATTGATAAAATGTACTCGTGAAGGAGAAATTATGACTCGTGAAGAAATTCATGATTTAGTTTGGATTTATACTAATCAAATTTTGGGTGGTCGTGATCAAAAAACGGCCAGCGGGTTTAAAGCTATTTCCGAAATTATTAGTGGTAACCCACAAATTATTAATAATAAAGATTTAATATTTAAGAAAGAAGAAGCTAATAATTACCAACCAGAAAATACTTTTATCACCCCAGAGCCAGAAATTAAAACACAAAATAATACAATTAAAGTTGAAAGAGTAAATGTTGACGCTAAGTTGCCAAGCAGGGCTCATGCCACTGACGCCGGACTAGACCTGTATGCCAATGACTATTACTCAATCGCTCCTTATGGCCAAGCTTTAATTTCAACTGGAATTAAAATGGCCATTCCGGATGGTTTTGTCGGTTTAATCTGGGACAAAAGTGGCTTAGCTAACAAAGGATACAAAACAATGGGTGGCGTAATTGATTCCGGTTACCGCGGTGAGATTAAAGTAGTGTTTAAGAATTTAAGTGAAGATATTTATAATATTGAACCAGGAGAAAAGATTGCTCAAATATTAATCCAAAAAGTTGAACTGCCAGAAATTGAAGAGAGTCCAATAAATAATGAAACCGAAAGACGAGAAGGAGGTTTTGGTAGTAGCGGAAAATTTTAAAAAATACTTAATAAATTAAAAAGCGCTAAACTTATGTCTAGCGCTTTTCTGTATCATTTGAAGATTATTTTGGCTAATTTCTAAAAATAAAGACTCAAGGTACAAAACTGAGCATTAAACATTAAATTTATTTTACGTCAACTAGACTTCCCTATTTTTCACTTTTCCTTTAAAATCATAGTATATGAAATACGACGTTATCATTGGCTTGGAAATCCACGCCGAAATCAAAACTAAGAGCAAAATGTTCTGCTGCTGTGATAATAACAGCGACGACAAGGCTCCTAATACCGCCGTCTGTCCGATTTGTTTAGGTCATCCAGGAACTTTACCAGTTCCCAATAAACGAGCCATAGAGCTGGTTATTTTGGCAGGACTTGCCACTCATTGCACAATAAATCGCATCTCTAAATTTGACCGTAAAAACTACTTCTACCCCGATCTACCGAAAGGTTACCAAATTTCTCAATATGACTTGCCTTTATGTTACGAGGGCTACTTAGAAATTGACGGCGATAAAGTTTTAATTACCCGAATTCACTTAGAAGAAGACACCGGAAAATCAGTTCACCCCAAAGGCGCCGGTCACACTTTATTAGATTTTAATCGTGCTGGCACACCGCTACTTGAAATGGTAACTGAGCCAGTAATTAAAAGCCCTGAGGAAGCTAAATTATTCTGTCAGAAATTTCAACAGATTTTGCGTTACTTAGAAATTTCTAACGCTGACATGGAAAAAGGTGAAATGCGTTGTGAAGCAAACATCAGTATTCAAGAAGAAGGAAAATGGGAATACCAGGATGGTAAAATAATTGGCTTGAATGATTACGAACTTAACCCAAAAGTTGAGGTCAAAAATATTAACTCTTTCCGTGCCGTTGAAAAAGCGATTAAATTTGAAGTTGAAAGACAGACCAAAGCTTTAGAAGATGGTGAGAAAATTATCGCTGAAACTCGCGGTTGGGATGACAGTAAAAATGTTACTAAAAGTCAGCGTGTTAAAGAAACCGCTGCTGATTATCGCTATTTCCCCGAACCAGACATTCCACCGCTAAATATTAGCGATGACATGATAGCTACTATTAGAGAAGAAATAGGTGAAATGCCAGCTGAAAAAACCGCTCGCTTTACCCAACAATATGGACTTAAAGGAGATTTAGCTGAAATAATTACTTCAGATAAACATTTAGCCAACTGGACTGAAAAAGTAATTTCCGAATTAGGTGCCTGGATTGAGGCAAATGGCGATTCTTACGAACGCCAAGATAAAAAATTGGCCGCTATCGCTGTTAATTGGATTACTAGCGAACTCCTTAAACACTTAAAAACTGACCATCGTGATATAAATGATTTACACATTACTCCAGAAAATTTTGCGGAACTGGTTTGTTTAATTTACCAAGGAAAAATAAACTCGTCTGCTGGGCAAACTATTTTAAACCAAATGTATCTCAAAGGTGGCGATCCTAGTAATATTTTAACGGAGCTCGGGTTAGAACAGGTTGATGATGAAGAAGTTTTGAGTGAAATAATTAGAAATATAATTACTAAGAATCCAAGCCAAGCGACTGAATATAAATCTGGCAAATTACCATTGATTCAATTCTTTAT
>CAZHYP010000018.1:0-6566 GCA_964536885.1 uncultured Gammaproteobacteria bacterium
AACAAATTGATCGCGCTGTTTTTCCAGGCATGCAAGGTGGTCCTCATGATCATATCACTGCCGCCAAAGCGGTTGCTTTTGCCGAAGCCTTAAAACCAGAATTTAAAGAATACTCTAGGCAAGTAATTACTAACGCCAAGACTTTAGCAACTGAACTCATTAATAAGGGTTATAAAATTGTTTCCGGTGGTACTGATAATCACTTAATGGTAGTTGATTTAAATAGTAAAAATATAGTTGGTAAAGAAGCTGAACTTGCTTTAGAAAATATTGGTATCTCAGTCTCTCGTTCCACCATTCCTAATGACCCTAATCCGCCAATGAACCCATCGGGAATTAGAATTGGCACACCGGCCGTAACTACTAGAGGAATGAAAGAGGCAGAAATGAAAGTCTTGGCCGATATAATTGATCGTGCTTTAACTAAACAAGCTGACGCTGAAGTATTAAAGCAAGAAGTAAAGAATCTTTGTCAAAAATTTCCCATTTATAAAAAATAAAACCATGAATATAATCGATGGCCGCAAGTTAGCGGAAAAAGTAAAAGACAAAATTGCTGTAGAAGTTTTTGAAATAACTAAATTAGGAGCCCCACATCCTAGTTTGGCAATTATTTTAGTTGGATCTCGTCCCGATTCTCAGCTTTATGTTTCCTTAAAGGAGCGCGAGGCTAAAAAGTTAGGTATTGATACTCATCTTTATGAAATGGAAGAAAATGTTTCTGAAGATGAGATAATTGAAACTATCAAATTTTTAAATAACGACGAAGAAGTCGATTCTGTTATAGTGCAATTGCCTTTGCCAGATCATATTAACACCGATAAAGTGATGTCCGCCCTGGATCCTAAAAAAGATGCTGATGGTTTTTTAGATAACCATTCTGATAACGTTATTTCTCCGGTATTAGCATCGGTAAAAATGATGTTAGATGATACTAAAATTAATCCAAGTAATTTAAGCGCCGGTGCGCTATATAATTCTGAAGTTTTTGGTGAGGCCCTAAAAAAACTTTTAGCGGATTATGGTTTTAAAAAAGTTTATGGTATTACCGCTCGTGACGCCGCCGAAGTTTCTAAAATATCGGAAACCGTTGACGTGCTTGTTACCGCTATTGGTGCTCCGTTTTTTATTAAGGGCGACATGATTAAAAAAGATTCAGTTATTATTGATATTGGTACCACTCAAGTGGGCGACAAAGTTTGTGGAGATGTTGATTTTGATAACGTTAAAGACGTTGCCGCCTTTGTCTCTCCGGTGCCCGGCGGTGTTGGTCCAATGACCATCGCCTTTTTGTTTCAAAACGTTTTAAACATTTATAAAAATAAAAAAACCGCTTAAACGCGGTTCTTTTTTCTGCTCATGCCACACCGTAAAAAACAATTATTAGACTTACTTAAAATTCATTTTGGTTATGAGTCTTTTCGTCCTGGGCAAGAAGAGGCTATCGATTATATTTTAGAAGGTCGCGACACAGTTGTTATTCTTCCTACTGGCGGCGGTAAGTCGATGATCTATCAGCTGCCCGCTTTAATTTTTGACGGTATTACTTTGGTCGTTTCGCCGCTAATTGCTTTAATGAAAGATCAGGTTGATTCTTTGGATAGAGTTGGTATTCCATCAACCTTTATCAATTCGTCGCTATCTCAAAAAGAAAGTGAAGAGCGTCTTCGTAAAATCAGACAAGGTTATTATAAAATAGTTTATATTGCGCCGGAGCGTTTTTATAATGCAGCTTTTATGGCTGATTTAAAAGGCTTAAAAGTTGATTTGTTTGCCGTTGACGAAGCTCATTGTATTTCTCAATGGGGCCATGATTTCCGGCCGAGTTATATGCGGCTTAAAGATGTTATAAAAAACATCGGTTCTCCAATTGTGGTGGCCTTAACCGCAACCGCTACACCTGAAGTTCGTGAAGATATTGCTAAACAATTAAATTTAAAAGATGCTAAATATGTGATATCTGGTTTTGCCAGACCTAATTTACAAATGGCGGTGGTCCAAGCAAGCAACGGACAAAAGACCCAGTATATTTTAGATGCACTCGACAACGATAGTTTAGGCTCAGGTATTATTTATGTTGGTACTCGCTCTAAAGCCGATGAGTTAGCTGAGCTTTTAATCGAGCGAAATATTAAAGCGGTGGTTTATCATGCGGGAATGGATGCCGAGAGTCGTGATTGGGTGCAAAATAGTTTTATGAAAGGCGAGGCTCAAGTTGTAATTGCGACCAATGCTTTTGGTTTGGGAATTAATAAAAAAGATATTCGTTTTGTCATTCACCATGACCTGCCAGGTACTGTTGAAGCTTATTATCAAGAAGCGGGACGCGCTGGCCGTGATGGTAAATCAAGTTTTTGTTTATTATTTTATTCACCACAAGATAGATACCTCCGAGAATTTTTTATAAAGGGTGATAATCCATCACCAAACATTATCGTTGAGGTTTATGAGTTGCTTTCCGATTGGGCGAGCCGTAATGAAGAAATTGGACAAGAAACGGTGCTCGTTACTTATTCGGAAATAATTCAAAACTTATCCGAGCGCGTTCCGGAAATGGCCGTTGGTACCGCTCTTAAAATTTTAGAAAAAGAAGGCTACTTGTCACGACCAAACGAAAAGAATTCCAATGCTTATTTAAAAGCCAAAGTTGGCTCGTTGGAGATGATTGAAGCGTCCGGCAAAAGAGCTAAGGTGCAAATCGAAGTGATTAGTTTACTTTTTGAAAAATTTGCAAAAGAGTTTGAAGCCGGTTGGGAAATTAGCCTAGAAGATGCGGCGCGAATTATGAATGTTAAAAAAGATTCACTGTCTCGTACCATTAAAAAATTAGTAGAAAAAGATTTAGTGGAATATCGAGCTCCATTTCGAGGAACGGAAATTAAAATTCTAAAACGAGTGCGCGGTGAAGACTTAAATTTAGATTTTAAATCACTTCGCAATAAAGCGGACCGAGCTTATGAAAAATTAGATGAGATGGAGCAATATGTTTATCAGGTTGGTTGTCGTCAACAATATATATTAAAATATTTTGGTGATCATGAGGCTTCTGATTGTGAGTGCTGCGACAATTGTTTAAAATTAAAGAAGGTTAAAGACGCTGGTGGTAAGGATTATCGTTATAAAGAATATTTAAGCTAAATGAAAAAGCAAACCCAAGAAAAATTACTCGACATCGTTCATGATAACTATCGCGAAATCGCGACTCAGTTTGATGTGACTCGCAAAAAATATGTTTGGCCAGAGCTAGAAAAGCTGCTCGCCTTTTTGCATGATGGTGATAGTGTTTTAGACGTTGGTTGTGGTAATGGTCGTTTACTGGAAAACGTTGGTAATAAAAAAATCTCTTATCTAGGTTTAGATAGCAGCGAGGCGTTAATTGAAATTGCTAAGAAAAATTATCCTGACAATGATTTTAAGGTTTTAGATATTTTAAAATTAGAAACTTTAAATCAAAAGTATAATTTAGTTATTTCGGTGGCGGTTTTGCATCACTTGCCCAGCAAAGAATTAAGACTTAAATCACTCGAACAACTAAAAGCCGTTAGTGCTCCGCAGGGTAAAATTATTTTTAGTGTTTGGAAAATTTGGCCTAATAAAAAATATTGGAAATACTTATTAAAAAATATTTGGGATGTTATTACTTTTAGAAGTGATTTAGAGTTTGGTGACTTACTTTTCCCCTGGAAAGATAATCAGGGTAACCCACTAAGTGAAAGATATTATCATGCTTTCACAAAGAGCGGCCTTAAAAGATTGCTTAGTGCGGCGGGCTTTAAAAAGTTTAAATTATATAGCGATAAACATAATTACTGGGTTATTATTGACACCCCCTAGGGGTATATGCTAGGATGTAGTTACTATGAAAACTACAGAACAAAGAATTAATAATATTGTCGGTCAACTTGAAGGGGCGAAAAAAATGTTAGACTGCAAGGATAAAGAATGTTTAACAGTTATTATACAACTTAAAGCGGCCCGGTCAGCAATTTCTTCTTTAATGAATAAGTTATTGGAGGAGGAGATGAACTGTTGTCTTTCTAAGAAAAACAAACAGCCAGAAAAGATGGCTAAACTATTTAAAGAAATAATTAAACAATAATTTTATGTCACAAGCATTAGATGTAAACAACAATAATTTTGAGGTCGAGGTTTTAAAAAGTGAAATTCCGGTGTTAGTTGATTTTTGGGCTCCTTGGTGTGGTCCATGCCGCATGATGGCTCCAGTTTTGGACGAATTAGCGGTTGAGTTAGAAGGCAAGGTTAAAATTGTTAAAGTAAACACTGAAGAAGCTAACAATCAAGACTTAGCGATTAAATACCAAATTCAGAGCATTCCTAATATGAAACTGTTTAAAAACGGTGAAGTCTCTGGTGAATTCATTGGGATGAGAAGTAAAGATAGCTTAAAGGCTGATTTAACTGCTACTCTATAAAATTCTAAAAACAAGGCTTATCGCCTTGTTTTTTTTATCTCTTTGCCTTAATATTTAGGTATAATCAAAAAATTTATGGAGTACGAATCACCACTTAAGTATTTTAGAGATCAGAACAAAGAGCCTGATAAATATAAAGAAGGTCAACCAAACTGGAATGATCCAGAGTTGGGGCTAGAGGACACCTTTGAGACTGAAACTGAAATTTTAAGCAATGACAAAGAATCTAAAATTGAGCATTTCGGACCAGCGGCCGAGAAATACCGACAAACAATCGAGGCCGTAAAAGGGGCTAAACTTAAGGAAGAATTTAAAGACGACGAGGCAGAACAAAAAATAATTGAAAGTCGCAAAGAAATGACCTTAAAATATTTAAAATCTGTTTTGGGCGATGCTCGCAATTATTTAGCCCAGGTTAATTATCTGCAATTACAACAAGCAAGGTCTTATGATGATATTGAACAATATCAATCAGCTGTCGCTGAATCAGATGGTCAAAGAAGAATTTGTCATAATAAACTGATTTCTGATTTAAAAATTGCCATGAGACTCATCAATATTAACTTTAATGCCGATTTTCCAGAAGATTTTAGAATTGAAGAAGAATCTAAAATGACTGATCGCAAAAATCTAACCCCAGCTCAACTCAAAGAACAGATGAGCAAAAGAGAATATTATCATTTTCCATTTTCTTCTGGTGCCTTTATCGATTTTGATAAAGCCCCTAAAGATCCTCAAGGGGAAAGAGAATATATTGCTCACTGGGCCCTCACTGTTTATGCAGACTTAAGCGCTTTAGAAGCTGAGGCCAGTAAATAAAATTTAGATAAGAAAAAAGCCCCCGTCAGCTTTTGTTGAGGGGGCTTTTGATTTCCTGGGCAGTAAACCGGAGAATTATTTCTCGGGCTAACTGGTAGGAATCTTCGTTGTTTAATCTTTGAATTTTTCTTTTCTCCTTTTCGGTTAAGAGTGTTGACTCTTTGGCCGTGTTTAAAAATTTTTTAAGTTTTTCTACCTGAACAGAGTTTTCTTGATCCCCAAAAAGTTTCTGGGTATTAGCGTCAAACTGTTCGTTAACTAGGCCTTGAGCGGCCAAAAGAAGATCTCTGAACCCATTAGGGTTAGAGAGGATTTTCTCGATTATTTTCTCGATCATTTTTTGCCTTTTTAAGTGCTGGTATAATATAGCACTAAAACTAAAAAATGTCAATAGTAATAAAACAACAAAAAAACAGAGCTGTTTAAGGCTCTGTTTTTTATAATTAACTATTTTTATTATTCACAACTAGCTGCGCTACCGCCACTAGCTGCTCCTTCGCCGAAACCAGCCGATGGAGAAGTAGATGATAAGACAGTATTACATTCTTCAGGAGCCTCTTCGAAAGCAGAGCAGATAGTCTTAAGCAAGCTAGCGCTATCACGAGCAGCTGAAACTTCAGTGCCATTGATAACTAAAGTAGGGGAGCCGCCAACATTATATTTAGCATTATCTTCTTTGTAAACATTGAAGCTTGGGTATGATCCTTTAAAGTCAACATTGTTTTTGAAGTTTTCTTTAACCTTGTATTCTTTATCAGTTTTAGCTACACAAGAATCCATTTTTTTAGTATCAATCTTGGTGCTTGCTAAACAAGAAGCGGTGTCACTAGATTTTAAGAAACAAGTTAAATATTCTGTATATTTAGATTCTTGTTCTTTTTGAATACAATATTGTTTTAAACTTTCATCTAATTCCTTTTCACCGTGCATTGCATAGTCGTTGAACTTAATTTCAAAGTCAACTTTTTTTCCTAAAGCAGTGATGGCTGGTAAAATTCCTTTTTCCATTTGAGTGCCATATGGACAATGGGTCATCACGAATAATTCAACTTCCGGTTTGCTTGTTTTAGGAACGTTAACAGGGGTTTCCTCTGCTTGGTCGCCACTATTTAAATTGCCACCAGCATCACCCATAGTTTTAGCAACGTCTAAAGCTTGAGGGAAGAAAAGCTTACCATCTTTAGAAACATAAGAGTCAACAGTTTGTTCAGCGCCGATTTTAATTGTCATTTTGTAAAGGCCGTAAGATTCAGTAACGTTTGAAACAGTCACCTTAGCGCCACCACTCATTAAATAAGTGTTAACAAAATTTTC
>CAZHYP010000018.1:6666-15608 GCA_964536885.1 uncultured Gammaproteobacteria bacterium
GTTTTTTTGGTCCAGTATAGTGGATCACCAACTAAAGGGTGACCGTAAGCATATAAATGTACTCGAATTTGGTGAGTACGACCGGTTTTAATTTTTACATCAAGCAAGGTGTAGTTGATATATCTATGTAGTACGCAAAATTCTGTAATTGCTTCTTTAGAATCTTCTTGGGCGCGCAATGTGCCGCGGTCACGATTGTTTGGTTTATTTTTGTCACTGATAGTCTCTGAGCTAACAGGAAGAGCGGCCATTTTATAACCATCTTTAGAACGCTTGATTGGAAAATTTATCACATCTTCATCTTTGCTAATTTTTCCGTGAGCCAGAGCCAAGTATTTTTTTACAATTTTTCTTTTTTGAAATTGTTTTTTAAAATACTCAAAAGCTTTTTGATTTTTAGTAATCAGCATTAGACCACTTGCCTCTTTATCCAGACGATGAACAATACCAGGACGAATCGGGTCATCGCCAACATTTTCAATCTCTGGATATTTGGCTCGTAACCAGTCGGTTAAAACTGGTTCGGTAATTCCTGGGCCGCCATGAACGATTAGCCCCGCTGGTTTATTAATAATTAAGTAATCACTGTTTTCAAAAATAATTTTTGGTTCCATATAATTAAAGTTTTTTATTTAATAAAATTTTTAAATCGTTTTTAGTTAAGCCCTTAATTAAATAGAGACCAATAAAATAAACAACAATCGCTGTTAAGCTGCCGGCAATTATTCCCAGCCAAGAGTAGTATAAGTTATTGGGAATAAAATAAAGCACGGCCCACATTATAACTGAGGCTATAACAGTCTTGGCTACAATTCTAAAATTAGGAATAAATTTAGTATGACGCCAGACAACATAGGCTGATAAAAGAGCAATCATTACTTCGCTGTAAATAGTAATGGCGGCGGCACCAAAGTAAGAGAATGGAGGAATAAAAATTAAATATAAAATAACTGCCGAGATGCTGACAAAAACATAAGCACCAACCATCTCTTTCTGGCGGTCGATGGCGATAACAGCATGAGAAAACATACAACCTAAGAATATAGCGGCGAGTGCAAAAATTAATATTTTTAAAATAGCACCACTGTCAGCAAATTCATTGCCAGCAACCAATACTATTAGTGGTCTAGCAAGCACTAAGGTTCCAGCGATAATTGGAATTGAAAATATTGCCATCAGGTCAAAAGACTTCTGCAAGACGGCTGCAAAATATTCTTTTCTAGATTCAAACCAAGACAATGTTAAAATTGGCAAAATAATACCAGCAAACATGTAAGGCAAAGTGGTTAGCACATCAATGATGCGGTAAGCGGCGCCATATAAACCAACTTCTCCAGAACTTTTTATTAAAGATAAAATTAAAGTGTCTGTTTTTAAGTAAAGTAAATTAAGAACAATCGTGACTGCTAGTGGCCAACTTTTTTTAATTACCTCCAGCCACAAACTGAAATTAAAAGCAGGTTTAATTAAATAGTATTTGATAGCCAATAAATAACCAATTAAAAAATTAACAGCGGCCGAAATTACCGTAGCCCACAAAATTCCATTTAGACCCTGATTATTGATAATTGAGACATAAATTCCGCCAACTAAAATTATGCGACCAATGGTTTCGGCAATTACCGCTTTATCCATGCGTAGTTTTTTTTGAAGTAATCCAATTATAATTTGGCTTAAAGCGGGAAAGATAAATGAAGCGGCAGCGATTAAAATTCCAATTTTTATAGTAGCGTCGTAAGGTAAAAAAATAGCTACCAGTGGCGCTAAAGCTAAAAAGAATAGAATCGAAACAAGCCTTAGTCCAAATAAATTTTCTAAAACTTTTTTTTCATCAACTTGCGGTCTGCTAATCATCTGAACCGTTACCAGTGTTAATCCTAAATCAGCAATAATCGCAAAGAAAGAAACAAAGTTAATAATAGTTGTATACTCACCAAAACCAGATTGTCCTAAATAACGCGCCATCATCGCCAAGGCCACCAAACCTAAAATGGTCGAAATCACTTTGCCGATTAATTGAATAATTGTGTTGTAAGCAATTTTTGAAGATAGTTGCATGTGATTGTCTTTTGGCGTTTTTTTACTTATAATAAGAGTAGCGTTTTATAATTATATCAAAATAATATGTATATTGCTAAAAAATATCTGTTATCATTCCTGTTTATTGTTTTCTGTGGAGTTTTGCAGTTTAACATGGCCTCAACAATTTCACCAGCTTTAGCTGATGATTCTTTAATTAATAACCAATTATTGCTTCAAGAATCAGCCTCGGCTAGTTATGGTCAGAAACCACAAGACATTAAAGTGGTCGCTTTAAATATTGTTAAAACCGCTCTAACCTTCATCGCTATTATTATGGTAGCTTTATTGCTAGCAGCAGGCTTTCAGTATATGACTTCAAATGGCAATGAGGCTAAAATGAAAGAAGCGATGTCTAAAATTCAGGCGTTATTTGTTGGTTTGCTAATTATTTTAGCTTCTTGGGGAATTGTTAGCTTTATGCTAAAGTGGCTTGTTTGCTCAACCACCACAACTAATGGCTCGAGTTGCGCCTCTCTCTGGTAGTTTTGACAAAATCACAATATTTGCTATTATATATTCATCAAGCTAGTTGTTCTTACAATTAGCTTTTTTTCTAACTATAAATAAAGACCCCCTTTTAAATAGGGAGTCTAAATAATAATATGTCTGAATTATCAAACGCCATTAAGCAGGTGTGCGAAGAGAAAAATTTGGAGTATGACACAGTGGTGTCTACTATCGAACTCGCTTTAGCCGCCGCTTATCGTAAGGATTACGGTGAAAAAAATCAGAACATTAAAGTTAAATTTGATGTTAACACTGGAAACAGTGAGATTTTTGATGTTAAAACCGTAGTTGAAAATTTGCCAGAACAAGAAGAGGCTGAGATGTTACAACGTCTTTATGGCCCTCAAGACAAAAATGCTAAAGAAGAGCCGGCTTATGTTGAGCCAGAGCTTGATGCTGATGGTCAAGAAATTCGTAAGTTCAATCCTAAGACAGACATCCAATTAAAAGAAGCCGCAATCTTAAAATCTGGTGTTAAAGTCGGTGATGAAATCATTACTGAACTACCAATTCCAGAATCTTATGGTCGCATGGCAGCGCAAACTGCTAAGCAGGTTATTATTCAAAAACTTCGAGAAATGGAACGCGATATGATTTTCTCTGAATTTAAAGATAAGGAAGGAGAGGTTGTTTCTGGCGTTGTGCAACGTCGCGAAGGTCGTTTAGTTTTTGTTGATTTGGGTAAAGTAATTGGTATTTTACCAGCTGAAGAACAAATCTATGGTGAAAGATATAATGTTGGCGATCGCGTGAAAGTTTATGTTAAGGAAGTTCGCGAAGGACACAAAGGTCCTGAAGTTATTCTATCTCGCCGTAGCGAAGAAATCTTACGAAAAGTTTTCTATTTAGAAATCCCAGAAATTGCTAATGGTTTAGTAGAACTTAAAGCGGTCGCTCGTGAAGCGGGTTCTCGTTCTAAAGTAGCAATCTACACTGAAGCAGAAAACGTTGACCCAGTTGGTTCTTGCGTTGGTCAACGTGGTGCTAGAATTCAGACTATTATTTCTGAACTTGGTGGCGAAAAGGTTGATATTATCGAATACAGTGAAGATCCAGCTAAATTCATTGCTAATGCTTTAGCTCCAGCTAAAATTAATGATATTGAGTTAAATGAGACTGAACACAAAGCGATAGTAAAAGTTTCTTCTGATAAATTGTCTCTTGCTATTGGTAAAAGCGGTCAAAACGTTCGTTTAGCAGCTCATCTTACTGGTTGGAAAATTGATATTATTGAAGATGGTGTTGGCAAGGTTATTGATAGCGAAGACCCAAAATTAGCCGAGGCTTTTGAAGAAACGGCTCATGCCGACGCCGAAGAAGCTCAAGATTTTGAAAAAGAATTAAGCGAATAATTATAATAAAAATTTAAATAACAAGATTTATGATCAATCTAACTAATTTGATTATCTTGGGTAGCGCACTGGCCGCCATTATCTATGGGGCAGTTGTTATCCGTATGATTCTTAAAATGTCCGATGGCAACGATCGGATGAAAGAAATCGCTTTAGCAATTCAACAAGGTGCTAGCGCTTTCTTAAATCGTCAGTACAAGACAGTAGCAATCGTGGCCGCTATCTTATTTTTAGTTGTTGGTTTTATTCCATCTTTAGGTTGGATGACCGCTTCCGCTTTCTTAGTGGGCGCAATTTTATCCGCTTTGACTGGTTACATCGGTATGTTTGTTAGCGTGCGCGCTAATGTTAGAACTGCTGAAGCCGCTCGTGGTGGAATGCAGAAAGCTTTAAACGTTGCTGTTTGGGGCGGTTCGGTAACTGGTATGTTAGTAGTTGGACTTGCTCTAATTGGTACTGCTGGTTTTTATTTCTTAACTCATGATTTAAATGCTATCATCGGCTTTGCTTTTGGTAGTTCTTTAATTTCTATCTTCGCACGACTCGGTGGAGGTATTTACACTAAAGCAGCTGACGTTGGAGCTGACTTAGTTGGTAAGGTTGAAGCTTCTATTCCAGAAGATGATCCTCGTAACCCAGCGGTTATCGCTGATAACGTTGGTGACAATGTTGGTGATTGTGCTGGTATGGCTGCTGATTTATTTGAAACTTACGCCGTAACTACAATTGCTACTATGGTGCTTGGTCACTTAGTATTTAAGGGCAATGAAACTGTTATCTTATTCCCATTAGTTCTTGGTGCTGTTTCTATCATTGCTTCTATCATTGGTATTTTCTTTATCAGACTTGGTAAAAAACAAAATATCATGGGTGCTCTATACAAAGGCTTAATCGCTGCTGGTGTATTATCAGCAATTGCTTTTTACTTTGTAACTAATTACTTCATCGCTGAAAATACTTTAAATATTTTCTTCGCTTCTTTAATTGGTTTAGCAGTTACTGGTTTACTAGTTATTATTACTGAATACTACACTTCAACTGCTTACTCTCCAGTTAAATCTATTGCTGAAGCTTCAAAGACCGGTCATGGTACTAACGTGATTGCCGGACTTGCTGTTTCTATGAAATCAACTGCTGCTCCAATCATTGTTATTTGTTTAGCAATTTTAGGTGCTTATTCACTTGCTGGTTTATACGGAATCGCAATTGCAGCGATGGCGATGTTATCTATGGCTGGTATCATTGTTACAATTGATGCTTATGGTCCAATTACTGATAACGCTGGTGGTATTGCTGAAATGGCAGAGTTAGGAGATGACGTTCGTGATATTACTGATCCATTAGATGCAGTTGGTAACACAACTAAGGCCGTTACTAAAGGTTATGCTATCGGTTCAGCCGCTCTTGCAGCCTTAGTATTATTTGCCGACTTCACTCAGAAGATTAAAGATGGTGGCGGAAGCGCTGAGTTCTTAATCGATAATCCATATGTTTTAATCGGTTTATTTATTGGTGGTTTACTTCCATATTTATTTGGTGCGATGGCTATGAAAGCGGTTGGAAAAACAGCCGGTTCTGTAGTAGAAGATGTTCGTGCTCAATTTAAAGAAAAACCAGGTATTATGGAAAACACTGAAAAACCAGATTACGGACGCACCGTTGATATCGTAACTAAAGCAGCTATTAAAGAAATGATTGTACCTGCTTTAATTCCAGTTCTAGTACCGATTATTGTTGGTTTTGCTTTCCGTTCCCACGGTGTTGAGGCTTTAGCTGGTTTACTTGTTGGTTCAATTATTACAGGTTTATTTGTTGCTATTTCTATGACCTCCGGTGGCGGTGCTTGGGACAATGCTAAGAAGTATATCGAACTTGGTAACTTCGGTGGTAAAGGTTCTGATGCCCACAAGGCAGCGGTTACTGGTGACACAGTTGGTGATCCTTATAAAGATACTGCTGGTCCAGCTATCAACCCAATGATTAAAGTATTAAACATTGTTGCTTTACTTATCGTTGGTTTACTTCTCTAATATAAAAAAGTGAGAATAAAAAAAGCCCTCGGATTGTTTCCGAGGGTTTTTTATTGGTCACGATGAGGTGCGGTTCTTGTTCTTTGTCGGGCCCAAAATTTGGGGGGACAAAATTACCCGTTTAGCAGGATTGTTCCTGACCTTTATCGTTTTGATTAAAGTCCGTAAAACTCAGCAATCACTTCGGCGTGCAGTGGACCGACAAATGCCTTGAGCTCTTCAACGCTGACGTGAAGACCGCTGTTTTTTTTGTTGAGTTCTTGCGCCACCTTACCAAACTCACGCTTGAAATTCAGCATAGAGACTGAAATTTCTTGCAAATGTAATTTTGCAGCGAGTTTAAAAACTTCGTTCTCATCTTCTTTGGAAATTGGCAGAGACCGGTGTTCTTTGGTGAGGCGATAACAAGCGTTGGCAACAGCTATTCTTAGCGGTCCCGGCTTGCATTTCATTTGGGTGGCTAAATTACAAAGATCTTGATCATCAATGCCGTCATCAGTGACAACAAAGTTGACTACAACCATTCGGTTGAATACGTACCGGTCAAATGTCGCGGCGGCAATTTGGCGCCATCTTTCGGGGGAAAGAGGATTTTCCATGACTCATTTTTTAAAAAGGTTCTAATAAAGCAATATGCTTCACAGTTAGATTTTGGCATAAAACAATAAAAAGGTCAAGTATTAGTTTATGTTTTGAGCTTGATTTTTGCCCCGTAAATGATATAGTATTAATTCATAAAAACAGTGCTTATATTAAAAATAAAAAATTATGCAAGTTACCAAAAAAGAACTAGAAAAGTCCCAAATTGAGCTAACAGTTGAAATGACCGCTGAAGATTTTGCTCCTTATATTGAAAAAGGTGCCGCTAAATTAGCTGAAAAAGTTAAAATTGAAGGTTTTCGTCCTGGAAAAGCGCCTCTTGAAATTTTGAAACAAAAAGTGGGTGAGATGGCTATTTTAGAAGAAGCCGCTCATGTAGCCATTCATAAAACGATTGATGATATTTTAGAACAACAGACTATGGACCGCATAGCGGTTGGTCAACCAAAAGTAGAAATTACTAAGTTAGCTCCGGGCAACCCTTTTGAATATAAAGTAGTAACCGCTGTAATGCCAACAGTTGCTCTTGGTAAATATAAAGATTTAAAAATCAAACCAGCGGAAGCTAAAGTAGAAGAGGTTGATATTGAAAAAACCTTAAAAGAACTTCAAGAGATGCGCGTTAAAGAAGTTATCTCTGAGGAAGGGGTTGCTGATACTGATAAAGTTTTGGTAGACATTGAAATGTTTTTAGACAAGGTTCCCGTTGAAGGTGGACAAACTAAAGACTTAGCGGTTATTGTTGGTAAGAATTATTTTGTTGGTGGCTTTGATGGTAAATTGTTGGGCGCTAAAGCAGGTGAAGAATTAACTTTTTCACTTCCTTTCCCAGCTGACCATCATCAAAAAAACTTGGCTGGCAAAATGGTTGATTTCAAGGTTAAAATCGCCTCTGTTTATAAAAGAGAAATGCCAGAAATCAACGACGAATTTGCAGTTGGTTTTAGATTTAAAGATTTAGAAGATTTAAAAAAGACTTTAACTGAAAATATTTTAGCTGACAGAAAACATCAAGCAGAAACCAAAGCTGAACTTGAAATGCTTGATAAAATTGTTGGTGATACTAAGTTTGGTGATTTGCCAGAACAAATGGTAGAAAGCGAAACTCATTACATGATGCATGAAATTGAGGAAGACATTACTAAACAAGGCGGCAAGATGGAAGATTATTTACAACACATTGGTAAAACCAGAAATGAACTAGTTATGGAATTATTACCAAACGCAGTAAAGAGAGTAAAAACTGCCTTAATTATGAAAGAAGTTGGGGTGGTTGAAAAATTAGAAGCCACTGAAAAAGAAATTGATGATAAAATTAACGAACTTAAAGAAGCCCACAAAGATAATAAAGATTTAGAAAAAATGGTAAACGATAAAGGGTATCGTCGTTACGTTGGTAACATTTTACAAAACGGCAAGGTGATTGCTAAATTAAAAGAATGGAATTATGCCGGTACTGGCAACAAATAAAAAAGCGACTTTTGATTACAAACTACTCGAAACTTTCGAGGCCGGTTTGGTTTTATTTGGTCACGAAGTTAAGGCAATTAAAGACGGCCATGTTAGTTTAAAAGGGTCTTACATTTCCTTTAGATATGACAGTGGCAAGCCCGAATTGTTTTTAATCGGGGCTCATATTTCCAAATATCGCAATGCTGGTAACCTGGAAAACTACAATCCGATTAGAGAACGCAAAATCTTGCTTAAAAATAAAGAAATTCAGCATTTACTGGGAAAGAAGGAAGAAAGTGGCTTGACATTGGTGCCAGTTAAAATATATACTAAGCGTAGCTTAATCAAAATGGAGCTCGCACTTGCCGAGGGAAAGAAAAAATTCGACAAGCGCGCGGACCTAAAAAAGAAAGATTTGGATCGCCAAATCAGTACTTTAATGAAACGAAGATTGAGCTAGGGGGATGTCGGGCTTTCGATAGCAAGACATTTCTTTAAACGTGCAAAACGTGGTGAGCACCCACGTAAACAGGCTTAAAAAAACAATTGGCAAAACCAATTCAGCATTCTCTTGGTTAGTTCCAAGTTATGCTCCTGTTGTCGCTTAATATAGCCACAACCATCAGTCTAGCGACGCTTTATAGCTAGATACTGGTGTCATTTATAAAGCTAGGACAATTGGGTAGCCTTACTTAAGAAGTCCGAACTAAAATAAGGATAGTGTTAGTAATTTTCTTCTGGCTAATTATTACTGACGCGAATAAATTTAACCAGAATAATTTTGTAGAAGCGTTTAAAGTTACTTGTTAGACATGGGTTCAACTCCCATCATCTCCACATTTATTTTTTGAATAAATATAGTTTAGCCGCGGTGGCGGAATTGGTAGACGCGCTGGACTTAAAATCCAGTTGTGGCGAC
>CAZHYP010000019.1:0-14648 GCA_964536885.1 uncultured Gammaproteobacteria bacterium
ATTTGAACCCACAACCCCTTGGTCCGAAGCCAAGTGCTCTATCCAGTTGAGCTACGAGCGCGAATATACGGCCCTTTCGGGCCGTATGAGAGAGTTTTATCTTTTACCTTTTAAAGCTTGTTTTAAATTATAACCGGTTTTAAATTTGGCCACTTTAACTTCTGGAATAGTAATTCTTTCAGTTGGTTTTTGTGGGTTAACGCCGCCACGAGAATATCTAACACGAGATAAGAAAGTGCCAAAACCAGTAATGGTAACTTCACGACCATTCTTAAGTTCGGCAATAATGGTGTCTGTTAAAACATTAAGCATTTTTTCAGCTTGTTTTTTGTTGATGCCTTCTACATCTTTTGATAGTTTTTCAATAAGTTGGGCTTTGTTCATAAATTTATATCTTATTAATTTTTTGCTTTCTTTATTATAATCAAAGGCGTTTTTTATTTCAAGCCTTTGTTAATTTATTATCGAGCGTATTCAGTGACACGTAGTTCACGAATAACATTAACTTTAATTTCACCTGGGTATTTAAGTTCGGTTTCAATCTTCTTAGCAATGTCTCGTGCTAAGTCATGAGCCTGCAAATCATCAGTTTCGTCTGACTTAACAAAGACACGAACCTCACGACCAGCCTGAATGGCATAGGTTTTTTCAACTCCAGCAAACGATGTCGCAATCTTTTCTAACTCTTCAAGACGTTGAATGTAGTTTTCGTAATTATCATTACGAGCACCAGGACGAGCTGAGGAAATAGCATCAGCAACCTTAACGATTACAGAAATAAGGGAAGCTGGTTTATCATCGTGATGAGTGGCAATCGGATCAATGATTTCTTGTGGTAAGTTAAACTTCTTGGCGATGTCACGACCGATTTCAGTGTGATTACCTTGAACTTCATGGTCAACTGCTTTACCTAAATCGTGAAGTAAGCCACCTTTTTTAGCTAGAGTCACATCAGCCCCTAACTCTTCAGCTAAAATAGCTGATAAGTGAGCCACTTCAATAGAGTGACGAAGCGCATTTTGACCGTAACTGGTGCGGTATTTTAAACGACCAAGAATCTGTACTAATTTAGGATCAAAGCCGGCAACACCAACTTCATACATTGCTTCTTCACCAGCCTTTTTAATATCAACAGCAATTTCTTTTTTGGCATTTTCAACCGCATCCTCAATCTTAGTTGGATGAATGCGTCCGTCTTTAATTAAATAATCTAAAGTTTTTTTAGCAATGTGACGACGAATTAAAGAAAAACCGGAAATAGTAATCGCATTTGGGGTGTCGTCAACAATAATTTCCACGCCAGTCATCTGTTCAATTGATTTAATGTTACGACCCTCGCGACCAATAATGCGTCCTTTCATTTCGTCACTTGGAAGATCAACAGTAGTAGTGGTTAGTTCTACTGTGTAATCAGAAACCATACGTTGCATGGCAAGCGCCATAATATCTTTAGCTTTGTCAGCTAATTTATCATCACCTTCGTTTTCCAATTTTTGTAAACGAACTGATAAATCTTCGGAACACTGGTCTTCAATTTTTTTCATGAGCAACTCTTTGGCTTCTTCTTTGGATAATTTAGCTAGTTCGGCTAATTTGTTTTCCTGTTCTTCTTTAACGGCTTTAATTTTCTCTTTAATTTCTTGAACCTCAGCTACTTTGTCATAAAGTTTCTGTTGTTTTTCTTGCAAGTCAATTAATTTTTGGGAGAAAGAATTTTCTCTTTGTTCCAAACGAGATTGTAAATCGTTAATTTCTTGGCGTCTTTTAGCCTCTTCTTTTTTGGATTCTTCAATAACCGCTAAAGACTTTTCTTGGGCTTGAAGTAATAACTCTTTTTCTTTAATTTTAGCTTCACTGATAATTTTTTCAGCTTTGTGTTCGGCGCTGCTTAGTTTTTGACCAGCAGATTTTTTGTAAAGGAAGAATCCAATAAAAAAACCACCAGCCAAGAAAACAACGTACAAGATATATTCCATAATATTCTTGGTTGTTTTTAGGAAGTAGTGGTAGTTAGAGCGAAAACAATGACTAAAATAAAAAATCAAGCACCTGTTATAAAAAGGGAGCGAGTTCTAATTTTTGGTTATTTTTAGAGTATTTTTTAATTTTACACGGGAATTTAAGGCAACAGTCACAGATTTTTGTTTAAGCTTTGATAATATAACAACCACAAACAGAGTCTAATTTTTCCTAAAAACAATTAATTATTAATTAGATTTATGCTAATACTCTAACATTTATTTTTTGGGATGTAAAGAAGGTCAAAATTTTATCATTTGACTTTATTAATATTTTGTGTTGAATTCAAAAAAAGTTTATTAAGAAGTCGAACATTTAAAACAGGTAATAATGAAAGAATTGAGGGCGTATTATGAACAGAAACTTACTGATTGTGAAAACTATTTAACCGAGCAACTGAACCAATTTAAAGGTGCCAGTAGTAGGTATTTGTCGGCGGCGGCGGAAAATTATTGTGAACAGGCAAAAGCCTTGTTAAATCGCTCTAATCAGGTCGCCTTTGATAACTTTTATCAGGTGATGGTTAGCCTTGAGCGGCAAGCTAAGGAAGGTTATCCTGTAAGGTCTCTTGAGAGAATGGCCGAATCAGCCAAAGCGACACTTGAAAGATCTCTCAAATTTAACCGGCCCACTTTTGATGATTCCATCGCTTATTACAGGAGGACGCTCAAGTAAAATTTAAGCCCCAACTTATCTAACGTAAAGTTATTTAAATTGGGGTCTTTTTTATATTTTTTGGTTGACTAAAACAAAAATATAAAGTAATATTTAAGCAACAAAGCTCTAAAATTAAGCATTTTTTGTACAATACGCCTATGAATATTACCGAGTTAGCCCGCGTTCTAAGAGTTAATCCTCAAGAATTACGCGACCTTTTACCAAAGATTGGTTTCAATATTGGTCAAAAGGCCATTAAAGTTGATAATAACACCGCCAAAAAGATTATTAAAAATTGGCCGGCTTTTAGACGTCAATTAGAGCTTGAAAGAGCAGCTGCATATGCCAAAAAGAGAGAGGAAGACGCACTGCCTAAAGAAATGAGAGAAATCAGCATTTCAACCGCTATTACGGTGCGTGATTTTGCTGAAGTGGCTCAGGTTCCGGTTAATAAAGTTTTAACCGAGCTGATGAAAAATGGCGTTTTCGCTTCCATTAATGAAAAAATCGATTTTGATACGGCCACTATTATCAGTGACAATCTTAATTTAATTGTTAAACCACTTGAAGAAAATCAGGAAACCGAAGAAAAAGAAGACAGAAAATTAGAAGAGATTTTAGAAAAAGAAGAGGCTGGCGATATGTATGACCGTCCACCGGTCATTGTTATCATGGGTCACGTTGATCACGGAAAAACTAAATTACTTGATTCTATTCGCCGTACTAATGTAGTCGCCGGTGAAGCTGGTGGCATCACTCAACATATCGGTGCTTATCAAATTACTCGAAAAGAAAAAGTTATTACTTTTATTGATACTCCAGGTCACGAAGCTTTTACCGCTATGAGAAGTCGTGGTGCTAAGGTAGCTGACATTGCTATTTTAGTTGTAGCCGCTGATGATGGTGTAAAACCGCAAACCGTTGAAGCTTGTCGTATTATCGAAGCTGCTAAAATTCCGTTCTTAGTTGCTATTAATAAAATTGATAAAGAAGATGCTAATATTGATAAAACCAAACAAGAATTATCTTCCGTTTTAGGAATCACTCCAGAGGATTGGGGAGGAAAAACCATTTGCGTACCGATTTCTGCTAAAGATGGAATCGGAATTGAGGAATTATTAGATATGGTTCTTTTAGTATCTGAAACTGAAAGTGTAAACATGAAAGCCAATCCAAAGGCAGATGCCGCTGGAACCGTTGTTGAATCTAATATGGATAAAGGCGCTGGTCCAGTAGCTACCATCTTAGTACAAAATGGTACTCTTCGAGTTGGTGATCAATTATGTTTTAATAATGTTGTTTATGGAAAAGTAAAAGCTTTAAAAAATTATCGAGGTGAAAATATTGCCGAGGCCCTACCCTCAATGCCAGCTAAAATTTTAGGACTTAAAATCTCTCCAGCTGTTGGTGATATTTTAGAAGTAGGTGAGGGACGAAAAGTGAGCAGCAAAAAAATTAGAACTGCTTCCGAACAGAATGTTAAATCAGCTATGACCATGGCTAGTAGCGAAGGTGACGATAACACCCCTCAAATCAACGTTATTATTAAAGCCGATTTCTTAGGTTCAGCAGAAGCGATTGAAGAATCTTTAATGAAATTAAATACTGAAAAAGTTCGTGTTAAAATTTTGGCTAAAGGTTTAGGCAATATTACCGAAGGTGATATCAAACGCGCTGGTGATTCCGGTGCTAAAATCGTTGGTTTCAATATTAGACTAACCCCTGCCATTGAAAACCTTGTTCGTGAAAGCGGCGTTGATGTTAAAACTTATTCCATTATTTACGATTTAATTAAATATATAAAGGCTGAGATGCAATTACTTATCAAAGCCGAAGTAGTTCGTGTCGATGAGGGTCGTATTAAAGTCGCTGCTATTTTCAGAACCGAAAGTGATAAGCAAATTATTGGTGGACGTGTGCTTGATGGTTATGCTCGTCTTAATAGTTCCATTGAAGTAAAACGCGAAGGGGAAATTATTGCTACTGGAAAATTAGCCAGACTTCAAAGCGGTAAACAAGATGTTAAACAAGTTGAAACTAATGAAGAGTGTGGTATTTTATTTGAAGGAACTCCGATTGTTTTAGAGGGCGATATTTTGCAAGTTTACCACGAAGATAAGGTTATCGATAAATTATAATTACATGTCCAAAGCTGATAGATTAAACGAAATGTTACAACAGGAGCTAGCTTATGCGATTAATCGCGAAGTTGGTATTCCTAACACCTTAATTACCGTGGTTTATGTTAGAACTTCGGCTGATTTAAAAATGGCCACCGTTGGTGTTTCCGTTTTACCAGATAATTTAGCTGGTACAGCGCTGGAAAAGTTAAAAAAATCAGCCGGAATGTTATCTAGCATCTTAGCTAAGAAAACTAGACTAAGACAAATTCCTCGCTTGCGATTTGAATTTGACCCAACCGAGAGAAAGGCAGCGGTATTGGAAAATTTCATGAATAATTTGGATGAAATAGAAAAGAAGGAAGAAGAAGACGATACGGAAATTTACCAATTTTAATCAAAAATACTTATAAAAGTCTGGAGTTTACACTCTGGACTTTTTTTAATTTAAGGCTTATAATTATTGGTTAAAACTAAAATCGTAAGACATGGATTATAGCTTAAAATACCGCCAAGCATATCTCAAAATAAAAAACGCCCGCCGGCTTTTAATTATTGGTCACGTTAACCCTGATGGTGACGCGATATCTTCGGTGTGCGTCTTTTTAGAACTCGCTTCAATGTTGAAAGTTGAAGCTGTGGCTTATTGTCATGACAAAAGAACCTCAGCCTTTAATTATTTAATAGGCGAATCAGAAATACGTTCGGATAAAAATAAAATATTACCACTGACCGATTATGACGTAGTGGTGGTTGTGGACTGTGGCTCGCTCTCTCGGACTAATCTCGAAGAAGAAATAAATTTAGTTCATCAAACCGTTGATCGTCCTTATATTATTGAATTTGATCATCACCCAAAAATTGATGACTATGCTGACTTAGAAATTAGGCAACCAGACAAAGCGGCTGCTGTGGAAATAATTTATAATTTTTTGAAAGAAAATAAAGTAACGCTAAATAAGAATTTGGCTAATTGCATTCTAACAGGAATATTAACCGACACGGGTAATTTTTTATATTCTAGTTCGTCCAATGTTAATATCGCCATCGCCTCCGAGATGTTAAACTATGGCGCGCAGTTTCCTAAGATAGTAAACAACACTCTTCATAACCAAAATATTTTAACAATGAAATTGTGGGGCATAACAATGGAAAATCTGCGGATTAACGAAAGATATAATATTGCTTATTCAGTTATTTCTAAAAATGATATTGATGAGTTGCTTAAAATTGGTAGTGCTGCTGACATTGAACGTTATTTAAACTATGACGTTTATGGTGATATCGCTGGTTTCTTAAGTACTTTGTCTGAAGTTCAAGCGGTGATGTTACTTCGCGAAGAAAAAGAAGGACGGATTAAGGGCAGTCTTAGAACTTCTCGACCGGATGTTGATATATCTACTTTAGCACAACAACTAGGTGGCGGCGGACACCCTAAAGCTTCCGGTTTTGTGATTGATGGTCACATAAACAAAACCGCAGATGGTTGGGAGATTGTTTAGTATGGTATAATTAATCATATGATAACTCGAGATAAAATATTAAAAACTCTCATTTTATTGGGCTTAACCGCTTTAGTAATTATTGTTTTTTCTCAAAAGATAAATTTTACCAGCATTGATTTAGGCCGACATCTAGAGAACGGAAAAATTGTGTGGCAAAATCCTCAAGTTTTATTCCAAAATTTTTATTCTTATACCGAGCCAGATTTTAAATTTATTAACCATCATTGGTTAAGCGGTGTCATTTTTTATTTAGTTTATCTTTTAGGCGGCTTTAAATTACTAGCTATTTTTAACACTCTTTTGGCGACTGCTATTTTTTTATTAGCTTTTAATTTCGCCAGAAAAAAAACAAATTTTTATTTAAGTGTTGTTACCGCTATTCCTGTTATCTTTCTGCTTAGCGAACGAGTGGAAATCCGCCCCGAGATTTTTAGTTACCTTTTTATTTTGTTAGTTTGGTTTATTATTGATAAAACGGCTAAAGATTTACAGCAAAAACGTCTTCGTTGGCTTATTCCAGTTTTTATTCTATGGGCAAATCTTCACATTTATTTCTTTATCGGTTTAGCTATTCTAGGAGCTAAGGCGGCCACAGAATTTATCTTTGCTTTTATTAAAAATAAAAAACACTTTAAGGATGCCTGGGAGAAATCAAAAATCTGGTTTACTTATTTGGGTGTTTCTTTTCTCGCTTGTTTATTTAATCCCAATTTTTTAAAAGGATTACTTTATCCTTTTAATATTTTTCAAAATTACGGCTACGAAATCGTTGAGAATAAAAGTATTTTTTATTTAAATAATTTAATTATTAATCCTAATTTTGGTCTTTTTAAAGTTATTTTGGGAGTTTTGATTATTAGTTGGATTGTATATTATTTGTTTTCTAAAAAATTACGATTATTTGAATTATTTGTTAGTCTAATCTTTGTTTTCTTAGGTTTATTTGCCTCTCGAAACTTAGCGATGTTTGGTTTAACGGCATTTATTATAATTCCTGTAAACCTTCTCAATGTTTATAAGTATTTTAAGAACCTTTTTCTGAATAAATTTCCAGCGCTAGAAAATGTTTTAAGAAATTACGTTTTGGGACTCTTTTTATTAATTGTTATTAGTAGTTTGGTCTATTTGATAGTTGACGCTCGAACGGCCAATAAAACAATTAAAAATCCTTTTGGTCTTGGACTGGTTGGTAGTGGCGACGCTTCGGCTAAATTCTTTAAAGATAATGAGTTAAGTGGGCCAGTGTTTAATAATTATGATATTGGCAGTGCTTTAATTTTTTGGTTATTTCCCGAACAAAAAGTATTTGTTGATAATCGACCGGAGGCCTATTCTAATAGATTTTTTACTGAAACCTATATTCCAATGCAAGAAAATACAGAAAAATGGGACGAGGTTAATAAATTATATCAATTTAAAACAATTTATTTTTCACATACCGACGGCACTCCTTGGGCTCAAAAGTTTTTAAACAGAATCTTAGCTGATGCTGACTGGTCTTTAGTATATTTTGATGAGAGCTCTGTTATTTTAATTAATAACAAATTAAATGATAAAAATTTAGTTGATTCTTTGAGTTTAAGTAAAGATGATTTTCGTGCTGAGTTACGTCGTTTGGCGGATATATCTAACTTAAAAAGTCGTTTCTTCCTTGCCTCTTTGGCCCAACAAAATAAAGAGTCTCTATTGGCTGAAGAAATTTACAAGGGAGCGTTATTAAAGTATCCAGATAATAATCAGGTTTTTGTTTTTTTAGGTTATCTCTACGCTAATAACTCGCAGTTGTATGATGCTGAAAAATCTCTGAAATATTTAAATATGGCTTTGTCTGGAGGTTATAAAATGCCAGAGATATATAACCAAATAGGATTAGTTAATTGGAGACTTAGAGAATATAAAAAAGCCGAAAGTGCTTGGCTTTCAGCTTTAAAATTGAACAGAAATGATTCTTCGGCAAAAAATTATTTAAATCAAATAAGACAGTTAAGAGCTAGTGGGCAATTATCTAATGATTGAACCGTTCGCTAAACAAAGTTTTTATAGCTAAAAGTCCGTCTCGGGCTTTTATTTTTTTACCATCTTTATACCATCTTGGTTTATAGCTAATAGGCTCTTCTATTATTTGATAGCCATTCTTTATTAACTTGGCAGTGATTTCTGGTTCAATCTCAAATCGATTGCCTTTTATCTCTATATTTTTCATTGCTGTTCTGGGAATAAGTTTAAAACAAGTCTCCATGTCAGTTAATCGGCTACTAAATAAAATATTAGCAATGAAAGTTAAAAAAGAATTAACTAAACGATGTGGGGAAATATTTTTTGAGTTTAGAAACCTTGATCCATAAACCACTATTTTTCTATCGGGGTTTTCTCGGTTATTTTTTTCCATTTTCTCTAATAGCCTAATAATATCTTGAGGGTTATATTCTAAATCAGCGTCGCAGATAATAAAAAAATCACCCTGTATATTTTCTAGGGCCAGTTTTACCGAATTTCCTTTACCAGAATTAATTTCTTTGTTTATTAAATTAAAAGAGTATTTCTTTTGTAAGTCTTTTAAAATATCTAGCGTTTTATCATTGGAGCCATCGTTTACTATAATAACCTCTTTATCTATTTTTAAATCAAAAATATTCGGCAGAGAGTCTCTGATAATTCTTTCTTCGTTATAAATAGGAACAATTATTGACAACATTAAATTAAGGATTATTTTCTCTTTTGGTTGGCCTTTCTCCATTTAGCAATTTCGGCGTGATTACCGTTAGTTAAAACTTCGGGAACCTGATATTTTTGACCAGCAACCTCGAAGACAGCCGGCTTAGTATATTGTGGATATTCTAAGATACCCTCTTCGCTGTGTGATTCATCGACAAAACTCTCTTGATTACCAAGAGCTCCAGGAATGAGACGAGTAATAGAATCCATAATAATCATCGCTGGCAATTCTCCGCCAGTAAGCACATAATCGCCAATAGAAATCTCTTCATCGATAAAGTGGGAAATGCGAGCATCGACCCCTTCAAAACGTCCACAAATAAAAATAACTTCATCCAGTTCACTATATTCTTTTGCCATTTGCTGATTCCAGGTTTTGCCAGACGCTGACATCAAAACTATTTTTCTTTTGCCTTGGTCGGTGTTATGTTTTTCTTTAACTTCGGAAATAGCATTATATAAAATATCAATTTTCATTAACATGCCTGCTCCACCGCCGTATGGAGTATCGTCGACACTTTTATAATTATCAGTGGACCAATCTCGCAGGTCACGAGCGGTAAAATGAATAATCTGATTATCTAGAGCACGCTTTAAAATACCCTCATTAAAATAAGAGCTGAACATGTTGGGATAAATGGAGATGGCTTGAAATTTCATATAGGTATTATAACAGAAAAGCCTCGCTTTTAGAACGAGGCTTTTCTTATCTAAGTAGTAATTATTTAGATGTTTAAGTCATCGATAGCAGATGTGTCGATGTCTAGACCGGAGTTGTCTTCGGAAGACATTGGTCTTTCATGACGTTTTCCGCCTTCTGGATCATAGATCTTTAAGTTAACGCGGGAGTTGTTTTTAGCGCCAACAATTTTTAATAAGGTTCTGATTGCTTGTGCAGTTTGACCCTTTCTTCCAATGACATAGCCCATGTCAGCTGGATTAATCTTTAATGTTAGTAGAACACCCATTTCGTCAACGGTTCTTTCTACGTTAACATCGTCAGGATTGCTTACGATTTGTTTAACAATGGTTTCTAAGAATTGCTTGTCTTGAGCTTCCATACTTTTGTTTTTCTTTCAAATGTTTAATGAGGACATTAAGTTTGAAAAAATATTGTTAATTATATTACCTACTCTAGGTGAGTAGAATTGATACTTTTATTGTACAAGTAAAGATTATCTTATGCAACAGTTTCTTCAGTTGTTTCTGGTGCGGTTTCTTCAGCTACTTCAGGAGCAGCTTCTTCAACAACTTCTTCAACAACTGGAGCAGCGGCTGCAGCTTCAGCTTTTTTCTTTTTGTCTTCTTTAGCTTTTAATTGGTTTTGTTTTTTTTCAGAAACAACCCCTTTTTTAGAAGCAACAACCTTTTTTCCTTCAACGATTTCGTGACCAACTAATAAATTATTAACAGTTGGAGTCATTTGAGCTCCTTTTGATAACCAATAGTTAACACGATCCGCTTTAACTTTTAAATCCTTGTGATATTGATCATAAGAACCAAGAATTTCTAAAGCGTTTCCATATGGATCACGTCCTTTTTCAGAGATGATAACACGGAATACTTTTTTGTTTTTTTTACCAAGTTTCGATAATTTTATAGTTAACATAATCTTTGAAACGCGTATCTGATTCTTAGATTCGAGACACCGTTTAATTGCTTAAAATGCTGATTTAATAACCAAATTCTAACTTAAAGACTTTAAAAAGTCAATGGCTAGACTCGAGGGGCTGAACTAGCTGGTTTATGACCACTAAAACCACCTGGGCGCTTGTTAAAGCCGCCTGGGCGACCGCCACCAAAAGAGCCGGAATCACTAGATTTACCCTCTTCATCTTTCCACAAATGGGCATTTTCTGGTAATCCCTTCATTGTTAAATTGATGCGACCTTGTTCATCAATTTCCTCAATTTTAACAGTCACAACATCGCCAACCGATACCAAATCGCTAGGTTTATTGAGTCTGTAAGGAGCCATTTTGCTTACATGAGCCATGCCATCTTGGTTGGAGTTTAAAGCGATAAAAGCACCAAAATCCATCAAACGAACAACTTTGCCGGTAATAATTTCACCAACTTCAAAGACTTTTACAATCTCTTGAACTTTAGCTACGGCCAAGTTAACCATGGCAACGTCAGTGCCACAAATCATAACTAGTCCGTCATCTTCAATATCAATAGAAACTCCAGTTTCTTCGATAATACCATTAATAGTTTTGCCGCCAGAACCAATAATTGCGCCAATTTTTGTTGGATCAACTTTGAAGCTAACAATTCTAGGAGCGTATTTAGATAGCTCAGTTCTAGGAGCCGGAATTGCTTCTTTCAAAACGCCTAAAATTTGGTTTAAAGCTTCGCGTCCTTGTATTAAGGTTTGGCGAATAATCGCTTCATCAAGACCGATAGTTTTAGTATCAAGTTGAATAGCAGTAAGCCCTGTGTCAGTACCAGTAATTTTGAAGTCCATACCACCGTCACCGTCTTCTAAGTCTTGTAAATCAGTAATAACTTGCCATTTGCTCATATCAGGAACAGAAGCCAGACCCATAGCAATACCAGCAACATGTTTTTTAATTGGTATACCAGCATCCATTAAGGCTAAAGTAGAGGCACAGGTAGAAGCCATTGATGAGGAACCGTTTGAACCTAAGGTTTCTGATACGACACGAATCGCATAAGGGAATTCTTCTTTAGCAGGAACAACTGGCATTAAAGCTTTTTCAGCAAGTGCTCCGTGACCAATTTCACGACGACCAGTACCACGTAAAGGAGCGGCTTCGCCAACAGAGTATGGAGGGAAGTTGTAATGATGCATGTAACGTTTCTTGCTAACCCCTTCAATACTCTCTAGAGATTGTTCAAGTCCAGGAGCACCAAGAGTAACAATAGACATTACTTGAGTTTCGCCACGTGAGAATAGGGAAGAACCGTGGACACGAGGTAGTAGTGAAGTATCAGCCAGCAAACCACGGATTTCATTGATACCACGACCATCAACACGACGCTTATCTTCGATAATAGCGCGAGTAATTTCTTCGTCAACTAATTTTTCAACTAATTTTTTAATTACATAACCTCGGCCATCTTTATCAATGCCGGCTTCAAATAAATATTTATCAAGCTGAGCTTTAATCTCGGTAACCGCACCTTTTCTTTCTGTTTTAGTGTAATAAATTTTATCAAACAAAATATTAGGAATGTTTTTCTTTAACCATTCTTCACCTTTTGTTAGTAATTCTTTTTTTGCATCCTCTTTAGCAATTTCTTCAGCAGTTTTTAAAACCGCTTTAACAGTTTTTTCTCTTGGTGTGATATTAGCTTTAAGTTCATTAAATAAATCAATTGCACCCTTCATTGATTTCATGCCGGCAATGATTGCTTCGCCAACAATATTTTCTGGAACTTCTTGAGCTCCAGCTTCAATCATAATTAATCTTTCAGTAGTACCAGCAACAATTAAATCTAAATCGCTTTTTGCTTGTTCTTCATAAGTTGGGTTAAAAATAAATTCACCATTAATTAAACCAACGCGAACACCAGCAATTGGGCCAGCCCATTCAACGCCAGAGATTGACAGAGCAGCTGAAGCAGCAAGAAGTGATACGATATCGTAATCATTTTCTTGGTCAACGGCTAGTACGGAAATAATAACTTGAACATCACGCTTGTCGTCTTGATTAAATAATGGACGAATAGCACGGTCAATCATACGACCAGTTAGAACCGATTGATCAGTTGGGCGACCTTCACGTTTAACCCACTGAGAACCCTTGATGATTCCAGCGGCGTAAAGTTTTTCTTCGAAATCAACCATTAAAGGGAAGAAATCGACACCATCACGTTCAGCCTTAGACTGAACAACATTGGCCATAACTACAGTTTCGCCATATTGGACGAGCACTGAAGCATCAGCCTGAAGAGCTAGGCGACCAGTTTTTACACTAAGTTCACGACCCAACCATTGTGTCTTAAACACTTTTTCGTTTAACATTTGTTTGTTGAGGCTGGAAGATAAATTACAGAACTGTAAGTAATTACAGTGCTATCTATTTATCCGCCAGCGCATCGTTATATATAAAAAACCAAAATAGCCACACCCTTAGGCGCGGCTACAAGGTTATTTTTTTCCAATTAAATATTTTTTATCACCTGATAGATCGATAAAATCATCAGATTCTTCTATTAAGTGGGAGGAACAAGTTTTGCGGAAAGCCATAATTTCCACTAAACAACCTTTATTGTTTTGTAAGTAAGAAACTAACGGTAAATAATCACCGTCACCTGATACTAAAACAATAACATCTAGTTTGTCCGCTAACTTAATTGCATCAATGGCGATTCCGACATCCCAATCTCCCTTTTTAGCGCCACCAGCAAAAGTTTGCAGTCCTTTCATTTTGACTTCAAAACCTTGTTGACTTAGAGCCTCAAAAAAAGCCATTTCATCCTCATTATCGCTCTTTATAACATAAGCAGTGGCCCGAATAAGTTTTCGAGAAGCCACTGCTTGAGTAAGTATTTGTTGAAAATTGACTCGACGGTTGTACAAGTTTTTAGCCGAATGATACATGTTTGAAACATCTACCAATACGCCAACTCTTTGTTCTGTGTGTTTAATCATATAGATTGTAAAACCGTATGCCTTTTAGATTGTTTAGTCTTCGATTACTTCGTCAACCAAATCTTTTGGTTCTTCGATAGTATCTTCACTGTCGATTGGAGCATATTTCTTTTCTTTAAGCTTTGCTTCCTCTTCTTCAGCGATTAATTTATTAGCAATCTTTAGTTTTAATTTTTCCGCTAATTCTCTAAACTGAGTTTCGTTTTCTTTCTGTAAATATTTTAACAATTTACGTCTTTCGCCAACTTTCTTAAGCAAACCGCGGCGGGAAGAGTAATCATGTTTATGTTGTTTTAAGTGTTCAGTAAGTTCTTTGATTTCCTCAGTTAAAATGGCAATTTGAACTTGAGTGGAACCAGTGTCAGTGTCATGAACGCGAAACTTTTTGATGATTTTCTCCTTGATCTTTTTGTCTAACATGTTGTTTGTGGGCTCTACCGAGAAACAATGGAAGATCTCCGTTGTATCCAAGAAAGAGTCTAAAAATTAGATTATTTTAAAGTGTTAATCTTTTTTTGTAAACGTGATTTCTTACGAGCAGCAGTATTCTTCTTAATTACACCCTTTTTAGCAGCTTTATCAATTGCTTTAATAGTTGAAGAAATAGCTTCTTTAGTTAATTTTTCACCAGCAGCAATAGCTTTAACGCTAGTTTTAACCGCCTTTTTCATCACATTCTTTACTTTTACGTTCTCAGCATTACGTTTGATATTCTTGCGTAATTCTTTTTTAGCAGATTTCTTATTTGGCATACAGAATTTTAAATAAAATTTCGTTAATTATTACTCAAAGACTCTAGCACGAAGTTAAATAAAAATCAAGGGCTATAGTCTAAGGTTTGTTTGGCATTTTAGCCAAAAAATGTCGGGGTGCTGGGAATTGAACCCAGTCAACATGCTCCCAAAGCATGCGTACTACCGGTATACGACACCCCGTGTTGTGCCCCGGGTCAGAATCGAACTGACGACACAAGGATTTTCAATCCTTTGCTCTACCACTGAGCTACCGAGGC
>CAZHYP010000020.1:0-14450 GCA_964536885.1 uncultured Gammaproteobacteria bacterium
AGCTTAGCGGCTTTAATTGCCGGAAATAAACCAAAAGCAATTCCAGTTAAGACAGAAACTCCTACAGATAGAACAATAGAAATTGGCGAAACGATAAATTCCCAATCATAACCCAATTGAATCATCAGCAGTGAAATTAAATAGGAAACCAAAACGCCAATAATAATTCCAATAATGCCACCTAACCCAGTAAGCAAACTAGCTTCAAGTAAAAATTGATTACGAATAGCTTTAGCGGTGGCACCAACGGCTTTTCTAAGACCAATTTCTCTAGTTCTCTCAGCAACTGTTACCATCATAATATTTAAAATACCAACACCACCAACAACGAGCGAAATAGCTGCCATCGCTACTAAAAATAGACTTAAAGCATTGGTGATAGTTGATAACATTTTTAAAGCGTCATCAGTGCGGCGAACAGTAAAATCAATATTAATATCATCCAAAATGCGATGTTGTTGTTTTAAAATAGCATTAATATCGGCCACGGTTTGTTCGGAATTAGCAGCATCATCAACTTTGACATAAATAAATTGCAAATGATGAATACCTAGGACTTGTTGTTGACCAACCACAAGTGGCATAAAAATAAGCTCATCTTGATTTTGAAAAGCTGACCTGCCACGCTCGGCAATTACACCAATAACTCTAAGCGGAACACCGCCGACATTATCGCCAACCGAACTTTTAACTTTAATTACCTGACCAATCGGATTAACCCCAGAATCTTCAAAAAGTTTTTTCGAAATTTCCGAACCAATAACGACTACGTTAGCACCACCTGAACTTTCAGCCGCACTAAAAAATTGTCCTGCTGCCATCGTAAAATCAGTGGTTTTAGGATAGTCACTATCGGTGGCCATAAAAGTAGTGTCAACATTTTTATTACCATAGGTAATTGTGGCTGAGCCTCTGGCGTTAGCATTTACAGTTAACGCATGTGGTACACGTCCTTTATCTCTTAAAGCGTCGGCATCACTTTCCACCAAACTAGTAATTACCAATCCCGGAATTGGAGCGCCACTATCAGCCACTCTCCCCGGTTGAATAACAACTAAATTACTACCCAGTTTAGTAACCTGACTCAAAATTAAACTTTGAGCACCAGCGCCAAGTGAAATAATAATAATCACACCAGCGACACCAATAGTAATTCCTAAAATCGTTAAAGCCGTCCTCCCTTTTCGAGCACGTAAATTCTTGAGTACTAATTTTATAATAGATAGAAAATTCACAAGGTTAAATTATTTAATCAGGTCTTTGTCAGCGTCAGCGATTGTGCGATGATGAACTAATTCATCAGATAAAATAAGTCCGTCCTTGATTCTAATAATTCTCTTAGCATGATTGGCGGTATCGGTTTCGTGAGTTACTAAAATAATAGTGCGTCCCTGATTATTAAGTTGCTGTAATAAGAACATCACGGTATTGCCAGATTTTGAATCTAAGTTTCCTGTTGGTTCATCAGCAAAGATAACAGCCGGGTCACAAACTAAAGCTCTAGCAATAGCCACACGTTGTTTCTCACCACCAGAAATTTGGTTAGTGTAGTAATTCAAACGATGTGACAGACCAACAGCCTCTAAAGATTTTTTAGCCATTTCATCGTGATTTTTTTTCTTACTATAAACTAATGGTAATTTTACATTATCTAAAACAGTAGTTCGGGGTAGTAAATTAAAGGACTGAAAAACAAAACCAATTTCTTTGTTTCGAAGTTCTGCTAAATAATTATCATCAAATTGATTAATGTCTTTGCCTTTAAATTCATAAATACCGGAACTTGGGCGATCTAAGAAACTTAAAATATGCATCAGAGTTGATTTGCCGGAACCGGATGGTCCCATAATCGCCACAAATTCTCCTTCTTCGATTTTAAAATCAACACCTTTAAGAACCGAAGTAACAATATCTCCAGTTACATAATCTTTTTTTAGATTATTGATATTTATTAAATTCATAATTACTTAATTAAAGTAACAATTTCTTGTCCGGCACTAAGACCACTTAAAATTTCGACTTGTCCACCATCGGCTTGTAAACCAGTTTCTACTTTTTGTTCGTGATAAGTTTTTAATTTAGAGTCGTCGATTACTCTAACATATTGTTCACCATTTTTATTGATAATAGCACTACTAGAAACAGAAACGGCATTTTCACGAGTGGCCACTAAAATTGTCATATTAACGGTCATGCCTGGTTTTATTTCTGGAATATTTGGTAGACTAGCTTTTACTAAATAATTAACTACACCAGAGATAACTGTAGAAGCAGGATCAATGGTCATTATTTTACCAGCAAAGTGTTTGTCTGGACCAAGAGAATCAAAAGTGTAATCTACTGATTGGCCGATTAGTAAAGAAGCGACATTAGCTTCACTAACATAAGCTTCGGCGTGCAAAGCGTTAACATTTTGTAGTACAAACACTGGTTGCATGGCAGTTGCTTGTTGTCCAACCTTAGTATTTACTTGAGTAATTGTGCCGTCAGCTGGAGCTTTTAATACAGTGTTGTTTAAATTAGCTTGAGCTGCCTCAACAGAACCTTGAGCAGAAAGTAGTTGCGCCTTAGCAACATCAATATCAGCCGGTTGTGCCTTAGCCTTTTGCTGGTTTAAAGTAGCCTCAGATTGTTGAAGAGCGGCCTTGGTAGAATTGATTTGGTTTTGGGCCGAATTAATTTGTGAGGTAGCTGATAATTTACTATTAGTTAAAGCATTAGTAGCGGCAGTAATAGCATCAGTTAAAGCTTGTCTTGAAGAATTAATTGTAGTAATACCCGATGTTTCTACTGATAACTGGGTGTTGATACTTGTTTTGTAAGCATCTAATTCTGTCTGAGTAAGCTTTGAAGAAACAACTGAATTTTGCAAGGCGGTATAACAATAGCCTAAAGAACTAATATTTTGATTTAAAACGGCCAGCGCATCACTAACCGCTTGGTAAATATTTTCATCACTCTTATATGATTGAGCAGCTGACAAACTGGAATTAGCTTTATCAAGTAATGGCTGAACTTTAGCATTAGCCATTTTAAAGTTATTCAAACTAGAAAAATCGGCTGCTCCAAAAGTATCTTTTAAATCATCGTCATCTAAAATTCTTTTTTGCTTATCTAAATCTCCTTTGACAGTTGATAATTGATTAGCAATAACTACTAAAATAGCTGAGCGTTTATTGTCTGAGGTAGTAGTTGGAGATTGTAAATCATCTAAAGTTGTCTGAGCCTGACTAATAGTGGCTGCAGTTGAGCTTTTAACAATTTCTAACTGACTAAGCGCATTAGTATAAGCGACACGAGCGGAATCAACTGCTTTTTGAGAAACATTGATTTGTTCATTGGTAGCTCCAGCCACAACTTTACGATAATTAGCACCTGCTTGAGCCAATTGACCGTTGGCGCTAGTTAAAGCTGCCTTAGCGTTAGCCTGACTTAAAACAGCCAGCGTGTCTCCAGCCTTAACTTGACTGCCAGTTACCACTGCTACCTGCTCCACAACACCACCAACTTGAAAACTGAGACTTAAATTGGTTTCACTGACAACCTGTCCAGTTGATAAAACGGTTTGTTCTAAGTTTTGGGCTGAAACTTTAGCTGTTTGAATGTTGGCTGCGTTAGTTTTTGGTTTTGTTTGATTATACCAAATTCCCGCTGCAATAATTAAAAGGATAATGGTCCAAATAATTCTTTTTTTAGTAAAAAATTTTCTCATAATTATAAAAAATATTAATAATCTAACTAATTATTAGTTTAGCTTCTAAACTAAATTGTGTCAAACCAAAAACATTGCAAAATATTTAATAAGTGCTAAAATATCTTGGTATGTTTAAATTATCATATAAGAACAACCAAAATAATATGAATTGCTGGATGTTAAATTCCAGGGGGTTTTTATTGATAAAAAAAGCATAATTTTATAAAGCGAGACAAGATATCAATGAAAACCAACTGGACCAAAATCCAGTTTTTTGTTTTTTAACAACCAAATAACCATATATTGTTTAACCAAAAAAAATTTTAAGTCATGAGAACAGAGAATTTTTCCGAAATTTCTAGGGAGGTTATAGAAATTTCTGCTTTTTACAAAAGCCTGGCACAAAACTTGGTAGCTAACTTTAATTCTAAAACTGGCCGCAACCTTTTTATCGAAATTGATTGTGTTCCCTGCACTGGATTAAACGCTTTCCATGTGGGAAACGGCTTAAATTCAGCCAAGATTATTTACGAGCTTAACCAAGCTTTAGAAACTGGCGACAATAAGTTGCTAAATGAAAAGATTGGTATTATAGAAGATAATAGCTGGATGCCGAGTTACAATCTAGGTGAAAAATTAGGCCTTTGGAAACAGGTCAAAGAAAATGATTGCGAAGAATTCTTAGATTGGAGCAAGCCATTCTGCGTGAAAAACACCAGGGGTATCACTAAAATTTGGCACCCTTGCTCTCGTAAAATTTTTAAAACTGGTTTTGCTACCAGAAGCTCAATTGTTAAGTTCATTAAGGAGGACGTGGTTTATATGCAACCGTTTTACACTCCGCTGTCGCTAAAAAATAACCGATTATGGCACACCATCTATCGGCTAGTATTCTTTAGCAACGGACAAGATGAGCCAGAATTTGTTGGCGGTTTTTCAATCAGTCGTCAGGGTTTTAAAATTTACCCTGGCAGTGGATCAATTGTTGGCTTAATTAGGTAACAAAAAAACGCCCGACGTAAAGTTGGGCGCTTTTTTTATGACAACTAAACCGTTTCTCTTGGAGATAAAAGTTTGCCAGTTTCAATAAAGGCTGAAATTATGGTACTGCCGCCAATAACTGTCATAACAAATTTCGCAATTTCAACCGTGTCTTTGGCGTCAATGAAATCTGAGAAAGAACCGGAAGCGATAGCGTTAATAGAAATTAAGATTGGAGCAATAATGGCGGCTCGCTTAGCAATACTAACGGCAACGTGTGGTTTCTTTTCTAAAGCGACTTTCAAATTTTCCTCACCACCTAATTCGGTAACATCATCGCCTAAGCCTTCTAAATTAGCTTCTAATTTAGCACTCTCAGCCGCTAGTTCTCCAGACAATTCTTCCTCAGGAGTAATCGGCTCGACTTCTGTTTGATTAAAAAAATTTAAATAGCGTCCTTCATTCATATAATTAAAAATTAATTTTTTAACTCGGCTAAATCAGCTCTAATTCCCTCGACTGCCTTATTTAATTCTTTAAGCAGTTCTAATTTTTGAGCTGGCGACAAGTCACCGTTTTCAATTTTGTCACGTAACTCTTTAATTTCTTCTTGAGTCATACATTGTTTATTAATTTAATATAATTTTATTATATAAGGCCAAAAAACTAGACAACCAATAATAGCGGCGGTAATTGAAGTAATAAGAACGGCTCCCGCGGCCACATCTTTAGTGTCTCTGGCATAGGGATGATAATTAGGTGAGGTTAAATTGATATCAATTTCTAAACTGGTGTTAAAAGCCTCAGCGGCTAAAACCGCACCCGATGAAAAAATAATCATCAACCAATCAACCTGTCCGATTTTAAAATGAAAGCCCAAGACAACCGCTATAATCATAAAACTGATTTGAACCCAAGCGTTAGGGGTGGTTTTCAAAAATAATTTTAGACCTCGTCCAGCGTTTACAAAACTCTTACCACGCTGCACGATAAATAGCTCTTTTTTAGTATCAATTGTTTGGGGCATATTGTTATTTTAAACTTAATTTAATGTTAGCACTGTTTATTTGAAAACTCAATTTTTGTTAATCAAAACAAAAAGAGGCAGTTGCTGCCTCTAATTTTATACCAATGGAATGATAAATTGCTCTGGTTTTCCTGGTCGGGAAACAATCGCAAAATTATTCCACTCTTGTGCCCTTTCTTCACCGAAGAAACTTAACGGGAAAGCGTCTTTGATAAAAGCCTGATGAAGAATCAACGTGTGCGTTTCTGTTTCATTTTTAGTATTACGAATCGAAAAGGCAACAGGGGTTTTACTCCTATCACTTTCGACTGAAAACAAAAATGAATCCCAACTGTCAAAAGGTTCTGGAAGCCATCCCAGATAATCTTCTTTTAGTTCATACTCTTGGTCTCTGTTACCTAAACGGTATTTCTGTTCTTTCATTTTTCAGAATTTATTAGATTTATTATTAACATTTATCTTTAAGCATCAAATCATCATCTTGAAAGATAATGTTCCAACCATTTTTTAAGAGAGCTTCTTTCTCAAATCTTAAAAGATCACCAGACATCCTTTTTTCTTTAATCTTTGTGATAAATTTAGAATCTTCGTCTCTATAACAATAGCCATATACAATCCCCATAACCGGGAATTGGTCCATGTTTCCTAACGATACTATATTGGGGGTTTCAAATTTTGCTCCCAATGGTAAAATGTAAGGCAGATTATCCTCTTTTTCAAAAGTAATCCAACAATCATCGTTTTCATTATTTAAAGATAATTGAATTGATTTCATTTCTTATTATTTTAAACTGTTAATATTACTATTTCCTAAAACAAAAATAGCACTAAATGTGCCCGGGAATCAGAATAAGATTGTATTACCTACGTTTTTAAATTATCATCTTAGACTACAATCTTCCAACCATTTTTTAAGAGAGCTTCTTTAAAAGATTCACACATTTTAGGATACACATTATATTCATCTTCAATTTTGATATTTGTTATAAATTTAGAATCTTCCTCTCTGTAACGATGATCATCCACTACACATTTAATGTTTGCAATAAATTTATGATCTTCCCCTCTGGAAGGACGTTGATCGTCCACCGCACACAAAAAGCTTGCTATAATAAAGTCTGTTTTTGGTGGTAAAAAGTAAGGCAGATTATCCTCTTTTTCAAAAATAATCCAACGTTGGGTAAAAGGGTCTGTTAAAGATAATTGAAGTGACTTCATTTCTTACTTATTTAAATTGTTAATATTACTAATTTATAAACAAAAAATAGCACTAAATGTGCTATTTTGTCAACGTGCTCAAGGATTTGGATATGGTTGGGATAGTTATTGGATAAATTAGATGACCCCGATAGCCACAAGGGTGTCGCGCAACTCATCAAATTTATGATATATAATTGGGTAATAACCGACTTTTTCCGACGATTCCAGACTTTTCTTAGTATCATCAATAAATATAAGCTCTTCTGGTAAAACATCTAATTGATTTATGAATATGTCGAATGCTTTAGCATCGGGTTTACTAAACCCAATTTCTGCAGAAACAACTACTACATCAAATAATTCCATTAATCCAAAAGTCTTCATTTTTTCTATAGACTCTAAATTATTATTGCTTAGAATTCCTATCTTGTAACCTTTATTTTTAAGTTGTTTTGCTAAATTTATAACTTTATCATTCAATTCATTTTGATTTAATGAATCAAGAAATTGCAATAAACTACTTAACTTTTCAGGTCTGTTAATTTCATTTAGGATTTTCGTCCAAAAATCATTTCTTGGCAGTATATTATGATTAAATAGATGATTATTGTTAAAATATGCCGATTGATATACTTCAGGTGTAACATCCAAAATCTCAGCAACTTTATTACTGAATTCTGAACCCGGAATTCCAACAATAACCCCTCCGTAATCAAATCCTATTGCTTTGTATTTCATATTCTCAATTTCTATTTAATACATAACAAAAATACCACGAAAGTGGTATTTTTGTAAACTTGCTCGGAGACTGGGATAAGATTGGAACTTTTTTCAACTGATTATATTAAAAAACGGACAAAATTTTTTATCTTGTCCGTTTTCGCTATTATAAATAGCATTGTTAAATTTTAAATAGTTATTTACTGCATTCATGATGAGATAGTCTTATTATTGAAGTCCATAATGACTGATCAGCCTGGGCGATAGCTTCGCCATCTCGATGATCAGATGGACCAAAATCATATATCCCATCTCGTTTTTTGTTCAGCATATCAATAACTTCGTCTAAAGTTTGTCCAACAAAGTCATTTAGTGGAATCCATTCACAATTTCGATATATTTCGGCTTCGTGAACATTACTTATATCCCAAGCTAAACCACACGATGGACATTTCAAATCCGGTTCTATTACCATACTTTCGTATTTAAAAGTATTGTATTTCAAATCGTCTTTTGTTATCTCCCCTGGATTATTATCAATATAGGCGACAAACTCTTCCACTGTCATCACATCAGGGATATCAGGAAATATTTCTTTTGGTATCTTTCTGGTTAACCTATCTATATTTCCTCTGTTATCCAGTCGATATCTTCCAAGAATAAAAAATTCGTTTAATTCTTCATCTTTCCAAAGATATCCATGATTTCTTTCGGATAAAAGTTTTACCAATTCTTCTAAACTTCCAATGGATTTAGTAACCCCCTCCTTTGTGTCATAATTTGCTTCCATTTGCTATATATTTAAATTGTTAATATTACTATTTTAATAAACAAAAAATAGCACCAAAGGTGCTATTTTGTCAACATGCTCGCTTGGAGGGACGGCTTCCGAAATTCGTTGACTGATAATAGTTAAAATTTACTCACCTTTTTATTACCAACTTCCTACTGTTATTTGTCTAATATTAATATTACTAATTCCTAAGGATAGGTTTCTCATTATTTGGTAAGCAGCGTCGCCATTAGCTAGATAATATCTATAACCATTGATTGGATTAACGTACCAGGCTTCCCCGCGATTTTCTACTTGAAGAACTATTCTGCCCGCTAGTCTATTAGTTAGAGTAGTTGAATAGTTAGTACTCTTGACGTAATCACTTGGTAAAACTGAAGTAGGAGCGACTGGGATTTTATTTAAATCAATATTAGTGATGCCTAGTCCAAACTTACGTAGGGCTTGATAAGCACTAGGTCCATCGGCTAGATAATATCTTTCTAGAGATACTTTGTCTAAATACCAGGCTTGACCTTTAGTTTCTACTTGCAGTAATATGCGGCCAGCTAGTCTTTTAACTAGAGCCGTATTGGCTTTAGTACTTAGACCCAACTCTTCTTTAATAACTGTTTCGGTGTTACCGGAGTCTGATGTAGTTATTGAAGCAACACGATTTAGTGCTTTAACAGTTACCTCAGCGCGATTAACGTGGATATTAGCAAAAGTAACTTCAATATCATTAATGCCATCATCATCTAAATCAACGAGCTTTACTTCTCCTTTCTGGAGAGTAATAATTTGTGGCGTGGAAGCAATGGTGATAGTGATAATATTAGTAGTTAGATCTAAATTAGAAATAGTTAAACTATGATTTGCTAATTGATTATTATTGGAACTTTCTGGGGCCTGAAAATTAGCTTGAGAGTTGATGTAGGCTAGGATGTTTGTACCAGAATTAGTTAGTTTACCGATGCCACGAGACTCATTCATTGGTATTGACTCATCACTTGAACCGCTACCAACTGCGGCTGGTAAACTAACGGGGGCAGAAGAATTATTTTCTAAGACATCAGCCACAAATAAAGCTGTAACTGATAAATTTGCTATTACATTAATTTCCTTTCTGTTAGCATCTAAAACATTGTCGGACCATTTAACAAAATGATAACCAGTGTTAGGGGTCGCTGTTACTTGCGTTCCATCAGAGCCACTGACAACTGACTGATATATTGTTCCTGTAATAGTACCATTAGCATCAGCCAAATAAGACAGGGTATAAGAAATAACATCGCCTACAGCAATAACGACATCACAAGTTGTATTACCGCCAGCATTAGTTGCTGTTATTGTATAAGTAACTGAACTTGAAGTAGCTGTTGGCGTTCCCGATATAATACCGGTTGAAGTGTCTAAAGAAAATCCGCTTGGCAGTGTTGGTGAAACAGAATAAGTAATTCCTTCTCCGCTTACAGTTGGTGTTAACGGAGTAATTGAGGTGTTTCTTATAAAATTATTTGGCGAATTATATGATAGTGAGCTTGGAGCACTAATAACAACCGATATTACAAGATCAAAAGTTGTATTACCTCCTGAATTAGTCGCAGTAACCGTGTAAGTAGTTTGTGTAGAAGTTGCACTCGGAGTACCAGAAATAATACCGGTTGAGGTAGAAATTGATAGCCCCGCTGGTAGCGATGGTGAAATGGAATAAGTTAAATCAGCGCCAGTTATGGTTGGTAATAGCGGAGTAATAACGGAGTCCTTGATATAATTATTTGGCGTGGTATAGGATAAATTAGTTGGGATAACCTGGTTAACTTTAATAGCAATATCAAAAGTAGTACTACCACCCGAGTTAGTCGCGGTAACCGTATAAGTAGTTTGAGTAGAAGTTGCATTTGGCGTTCCTGATATAATACCGGTTGAAGCGTCTAAAGAAAGTCCGCTTGGCAGCGCCGGTGAAACAGAATAAGTAATTCCTTCTCCGCTTACAGTTGGTGTTAACGGAGTAATTGAGGTGTTTCTTATAAAATTATTTGGCGAATTATATGATAGTGAGCTTGGAGCAATATTATTTACCCCTATCAAAACACCAAAAGTAGTATCACCACCATTGTTAGTCGCGGATACTGTATAAGTAGCTAAACTAGTAGCGGTTGTTGGTGTTCCAGAGATAACACCAGTTGAAGTACTTATAGACAACCCAGCCGGTAATTCTGGGGAAACTGAGTAGGTTATTCCTAAACCAGTTACAGTTGGAGATAGTGGCGTAATAGCACTATTTTTTGTGTAGGTATTAGGAGAATTATAAGTTAAGTTAGTCGGAGCGGCTAAAATATTTTCTTTAATTTCAAAGGCATTTAACATTCCATAACCCCACGTGCTATCCTTCGATGCTATAATAATTTCTATTTCCCCATTAACAGGAATAACATTAATAAACTCTACCGTATCATTAAGATTTGACTTAACAATTAGCTCTTTGGTCGTACTAGCGATAGTATAATTAGTAATAGCACTATCACCAGTAGCGCCAGTGGCAGAGGTGTAGCCGTATAATTTGATGTTATAAGTTTTAATGCTTTCTAGACCGTAAATTTTAACTTTTGCCGGAAGAGATGTGGCTGCGTATATCTGGGCTTTATCCTCAATAACAGTATCCGGATAAATTGCAGAATTATTGCCAGTAGGGACAGATTGTAAGCTACCATTTTTAAAAGGAGCTGTATTGGATAAAGAAAGTGTAGATATTTGATTATCTGAATCTCTAAGATTCATTAAATCACCACAAGAAGTAGCAGAAGTATTACCAACGGTGAAATAATTCCAATTATAGCTAGGGTGATTTAATGATGGATAAGCTTTAGTTGTAGTAGCATTACCACAAAGAGAATCTACACCGTTAACATTAACAAACCAAGTTCGGAGTGGCACAACTATAGCGTCTAATCTAGAAGTATAGTCGGTTTTTATAGAGGTTGGGTTAGTTGTTAATAAATCAACATAAGACCTAGCAATATCAATATCTGACCTCCTTTTGCTCGTTTCAGCTGCAGAAACTAATGATTCAACGCGAGTAATATCATTTTTTGAATAAGAATTTACACCCCAATCAATATTAATAAGCCCCGTTGTCTTATTGTCACTATGATAAGTAAAATCGGTTCCATAGTTAATACTATCTATAACAGCATTATTATCAGAGCTTACTAGTAAAGATAAGGCGTAGTTTTTTAAATTAGCAGGAACATTAGTCGCGTCTATTTCTATTGTTAAAACATTCCCTACTAAATTTTGAGTCACAATGGAATTTTGCTTAACCATCATGTAATTATAAACTTCTTCGGCTCCAGCCACCCATGCCTTATCATTACCAAAACGACCGTAAGTATTTTCAATATGGTCCATAAAACTTTTCCAGCTATCCCAAGTAATTCCTCCATTCCAATCAGGATAATACGTGCTAGTAGTAATTTGATGGGTAAAGGATTGAGTCCAATATTTTGCAGAACCAGTACTTAATGAGGCGACTTGGTCAACATGATTAAATAAAGCTCCAGGATATTGCCCATCCGGTAAATATCTATACTCATAATCAAACCAACGAGGCATCACGTGGCGATTATTACTAATGGCGTTACTAACATTAGTGAAAGTAGGCGCGGTTGTAGTGCTACCGTCAAAAGGAAAAATTCCGCCTTGAGCATAAACACCACTGAAGCCACTATCAAAGGCTGGCTGAATATAGTTATCATCACCATTTGGTAAGATTACTTGAGAGACATTTAATGGTCCAGTCACCGTACCGGCATTATTTTTTAAATTAATATGAGAGGCAACGTCAACATTTGCTTGTGTTAATTCGTAAGCATAATCTAAAGAACCAGTAGCATGCCCACCGGGATCGCCAATATAGTAAACATCGTTAGGGTTATCAACCGTGGCTGATGTATAGCCATGATTAAAAACATTCCAGCCATTATCAACAGTGTCTTGCAATTGAGTCCAGGTTATATAACTAGGGGTGTTAACATGGATATCAGAATAGCTAGCATTTCTAGTATAAAAGGCGTATCCACCACGAAATGGGACGTTATTTCCAGCTCCATCAGTAAAATAAAGTCCTCCAAAATACCGACCTAGATAATCAGAATAACCACCATTCATGTACTTAAAAGCTGTATCGTACCCCCTTACTATTCCATCATCAAAACTATAGCTTAGGGCAAAATCTTTATTATATTTTAATTGAGTTTTACTAACAACGGGCGAAATTGGTGTTGTAGCAAACGTAATAGTTATTACCTTATTAGAGTCAGCTTTAATATTATTTATTGGCAACAAAACACCAGAACATATAAAATTAAACAACAAAAAAATAGCTATAAAAACTTTAAATCTACTCATATTTAATATTAAATACATTTTAATTACTTTATTGTTTATATTTTAACATAATTATTCATCTTAGTAAAAAAAATTACTATAAATACATTAATACAGCCATAAATTATAATACTAAAAATATTTTGATATATATTTTTACCAAATGGATAAATGGATTCGAACCATTTTAAACCAATAAAATTAAGATATTTGTTAAAATAGTAAAATATAATATTATTTTAGAGCTACTTTTATATAATAAAAACGGGCTTTTCTGCTCGTTTTTATATCAATGCTCGGGGACAGGGATTCGAACCCCGATTGACTGGACCAAAACCAGCTGTCCTACCATTAGACGATCCCCGAATAACTTTTTCTATATTATGTTATTTTTCGTAACAAGTCAAACTCTAAACTGCCTTAAATTTTGGCATACTTTCTCGCTGCCAGTAAACTAGCCACTAAAGTAATTATAAATACCCCCAAAAACTGTAAGCCAAAAATAGTTATAAAATTATCTACATAATAAGTTAAAATGTTTACACTGTAATCGGTAAAGAACACCTCGAGATAGGGCTGTAAAATGGTCAACAGTGGGTAGAATGAGATTATAACGATTAACACTGAAACTAGAGCATAAATAAACGCTGAGAACAGGTATGGCATGTAGATGAAGAAGTTTGAGGCCCCTACTAGTCTCTCAATTTCAATCTCTTGACGATGGGTATAAATGGCAACACGGATGGCATTATAAACCACCAGCAAACTAGTTAAAACAAAGATAGCAATCAAGAACATCCCGACTTCATTAACGCGAGAAGTAATAAAATTAATCTTCTCTAAAATAGCTGAGTTGTCAGAAAAATCACGAGACTCGATTGCGTCACTCTCTAACATTTTAAGTGAAGTAATTAAGTTGGCAGAATTATCAAAATCACGAGGAATGATAATTAAAGATGGTGAGAGCGGATTCTTCCCTAATTCTTTCAAAGCGTTTAAAATTTCCGGATTATTCTTATTATTATTTCTAAAATTATCTAAAGCATTGGCTTTAGAAATAAAAGTAGTGCTTTTTACATCAGTCATGGAGTCTACCTTCTGTCTAACATCTAAAATCATCGCCTCTGAAGCATCGGCCTTAAAATATAAACTAATGTTTATTTTATTTTTAACCGCCTCAACTGCATTTTGACTAACAAGTTTCACCGTAAACAACATGTTCATCGAAAACAGGGCCAAAATTAAAATAGTAATCGTTACAATTGATAACCAAATATTGCGAACAATGTCTTGAAAACTAAATTTAATAATGCGAAAAAAAGAAAGCATAAAAATTAAAGTAAATATTTACCATGTTCTTTATCACTGATGATAATTCCCTTATCCATAGTGACCACTCTTTTATTTAGACGGTTAACAATTTCTTTATTATGAGTTACTAAAATAACTGTCGTACCAAACTTATTAATACGAAGTAATAAATCAATAATTTCATCAGCATTAATCGCATCCAGGTTTCCCGTTGGCTCATCAGCGAGTAATATTTTTGGTTGATGGACCAAGGCTCTAGCAATAGCGGCTCTTTGTTGTTCTCCACCAGAAACTTCACGAGGATATCTGTCGCCTTTATCTTCAAGTCCAACAATTTTTAAAACACTAGGAACAAT
>CAZHYP010000021.1:0-5832 GCA_964536885.1 uncultured Gammaproteobacteria bacterium
ATTGATAAAAAAAGAAATAAGTTTATCGCCGGTTTAAAAAATATTTTAGGATTTAAAAAAAGAAGTCTTAAAAAAGATTTAATCAGTGATTCTAATGATATCTCGACCAGTAATAGCGAAGTGCCACCGTTTGTTTTAGATGATGAATATAGACAATCAATGATAGAACTAGAGAAAGAAATGGCAGATTCTTTTAGTAGAGAGGTCTACAGCCGATTAGCAGAAATGAATAAGGTTTTATTATTGGATCATTTGGTTGATAATCCAGCAAGCCAAGAAAAAAGCGAAATAATTAATATCGGTTTTGCCAGTGAGGGTAACTATAATGTAGTCGCTTTTTCTGATAACGGCTATCTGATGCAGCTAACTAATAAAGAAGAAGTAACAACTGAAGACAGTATTAATATTAAAGACGATAAGGCTCAATATAATGTCATCGCCCCTGATGGAACAGTACTTGCTGAAAAAATAAATTATACAACCGCTTTGGAAGGAATAGATATCTTAGCTAACGAATATCACAAAGTAGTTGTTAAAGAATTTGAAGAATTAAAAAATGAACAACCAGAAAACACCCCAGAAAATAATGCAGAAAATGTTCCTGGGCAAGAACCGGAGAATGGTGAAAGTGTTTCCGAACAAACAGATAATAATGAAGAGGCGCCAGAAAATAATTTGCCTACCTTAGAAAATGTTGACAACAGAGAAGCGAAAGATGATTTTGCTAATCCTTTTAACGAGAACATCTCTGTTTACGCTAAAAGTATTGGTATCGAAATTAAAGAGCTGGCTACCAATAAAAATTTCGTTGAACTTTTACCAGAGCAACAGCAATTTGTTTTAGAAACTTTACGTCGTTCTTCACTGGCCAAAGCTAAAGTCGAAGGGCATCAATCATTCATTCAGGAAAAAGATTCCAAGAAAATCTGGCAAATCGGTTTTTCTTTAAATCAAAATTATCATAAAGAGCGTCATAAAATTGAAGCTTTAAAAAATATTGAAAGCCAAGGACTAGCTGGTTATGGTGAAGACGAGCTTGATTGGTTGATTGATGTTATAAAGAGCGGACCAGAAGTTAAGATAAATGAAGCTGGTGAAGTAATTGTTAATTGTCTACCGGAAAGTAATTTTGGTGAAGAACAAACAGAATTAGTGTCTAGGTACAATGAAACCGCTCGAGAATATATTGAAGTTTCAAAAAATAAAAATAATAAAGTCGAGATTGAATTACAAAAAAAGCTGGATGATTTAAAAATAGAACTTTTAAATAGCGCGGAAGATGATAACAAAGCAGCGGAAATAAATAATTTACTTTTTAAATCTAAAAGTAATATTGAATTATTAAGATTTTTGTCAGCCGATAAGGAAACTGAAAAATTATTAGACAGAATGTCTGTTACATCTTTTAACGGTTTAGATAAAGTTAAGTCCATGGTCGGTGCTCAAAAAGATAAAGCAGGTTATGCTGCCTTAGGTTTTACCTTAAGAACAGGTACTAAATTTGCTTTGGCTAATAGTGCTTGCTTGGCGAGTGCAATCAGTTATGGGGTTGGTCCAATGGTCGCAGCTATTGTTGGTGGTTTTAGAGGACATAACCAGGGAAAAAAAGAATTGATTGAAAGAGAAGAGTTGGCAAGATTAGGTATTAAAGATCAGAGTAAAACAGCTCGAGATTTAAATTTAGCTACAGGTGAAAAAAATGGTGTTAACTTTGGTTTGACTGAAAAATTGCAAAGATTGATTGACGAATTAAACAGCGAGGTTGACGAAGATAAAATTGAAAAAATAAAAAGAGAGCTAAACCTTAGAATTGATTACACAGAAAACAAAATAAATAACGAATCCATTGACTACGGTTCAATAGATGAACGTAATATTAACTATTTTAATTTAATAAACACTGTTGCTGAGGCAAAAAGCGCTGTTGGAAAAAGTGTGGTTTACAGTCAGATTAATAAGTATTGGAATGTTGATGAAAATGTTAAAAAAAGAACTAGAGGCAAAGGTGGTAAAGAAGATTTTGAAAAAATTAGTAACATCAGCGCTTATGATCGTCTGGCTAGCTTCATGAATTACCGCGAAGAGAAACAGCATAAAAAAGAATTAAATTTCTTAGTTAAAAAAACTGCAACCGGAGCCATCATGGGTGCCACTTTTGCCGCCGCCGGTGCTTTTGTAGCCGAAAAACTCGGTGTTTCAGAGTGGCTAAGTGAGCATCTTAATAAAGAATCTTTTAGAAAACTCGGTGATAATTTGGAATCACTAATCCCTGGTAAACGTGGCGTTCCTCAGGAAGTGGTTAATAATTTAGTGGAGACCAAAAATGTTGACACTAATATTGCAATTAAAGAAAACGTCTCAAATGTTAAACAAGATGTTGTAATGCCAAAAACAGAAGTTACTCCCGAGAATCCAAAAGCCATAAAATTTGTTGATGAGATTTCTAACAAAGATTTAAACGGTAAAAGTGATTCCGTGTGGCGTTCCACTCGGGAAATCTTTAAAAATAATGCTCGTGAACTTGGTTACAAAGGTGATTTAAATGATCAGTCAGCTTTAAATAATTGGGCGGAAACTCAAACCGCAAATACTATCAATAGTAGCGGCGAACTAAATGACAAAGTTTTCGAAGGCAATAAAGTTGTTCTAATAAAAGATGGCGATGGTTTTAAGGCAGTTGTTGAACAAGGTGGCGGGGCTAAACCGGGACAATTAAGCGAGGATATTGAGACAATAAAGATTAGAAATAATAATCCAGCTCTTACCCCCATCGAAGATATAGATAGTGGCAACAGCGAAATTGAAACCTATGAATTTCCAAAAGATTTAATTGCTCAAGACAGTTCGTATATTGATGTTGAAAATAACCGACAATTGGTTTTAGACTATTTCCGTTTTAAATCAGAAGACTTACATCAACAGGGATCTAATTTAGTTTATGAAAAAGATTTTGGAAAAGTTATTTTTAGCGATAACAATCGAGATGGTAAATTGGAAATTGCTTTTGTGGACAAAAACGGCGCTATCATTCCTGATTCGTTTGTCGAAGAAATTAAGGGCAAAAAATCAGTTGAGAACTTTATCAACAAAGATTTAGATAAAACTTTTAAGTCCTGGAATAAATTAGACATCAACGACCGCCGTCTTTATCAGGTTTTAAACGACAAAACAACTAAAGATGAACTATTAAACCAAATAAAGATTCAATTCAACTTGAACAATGATATCAGGCTCGCTGCTAATAATCATCTTTCAGTTCAGACAGGTTTAAATAAACAGGAGTATTTCAGCTTAGATTTTAAGGGGGTTAAAAAAATGTTAAAATTTTTGGCCAAAATTTCTTAAGGTATTATAAAAATAAAAGGAGCTAATTATTTAGCTCTTTTTATATTGACAGAATTTACTTTTATTGGTAATTTTATTTGATTGTTAGATAGTATCCTTTAAAATTAAATATTCTTAAAAACCATACACCATGAAAAAGTCATTGATTGCTATTTCTTTGTCTTTTGTATTTGTGAGCTCTGTCTTTGGCCAATTAGTGCCAATCACCCTTCATTATTATGGAACGTTCACTTTGAAGATTGTGTCTTCTGAGGGGAGAGGACAGGTTCTCTCGGGTCTTAGTGAGTCCATTGATAACTCCACTCCGAGAGTTTGTACCTTAAAGGCGCGCCAGAACTCTGACTTGGTTATTGATTTAGTTGTCATTGATGATTCCAAGCCTTATGTTTGGCCACGAGCGAGAATTTCCAAACATATTGGCGTCAAAGATAGCATAATCAATATAATGGATTATGATATCGATATGTTAGCCCTTTACGAGATGACAATGGCTAAGATAACAGTAACTGATCCTAGTTTTCGAGTTTCAATTCGGGATGTCAAAATTACTAAGTCGAAAACGATGCCTATGCCAATCGGTGAGTCATATTTAAAGCTTTCATACACCGATTCTCGGGGAATGTCTTATTCAGATGTTCTTCTTCCTGTTTCTGTTCCCGAAAAAGGAGGAAACATTGCCATTACGCCCGAGAATTTAATTCAGGCACTTAAAGTGAAATTGTAAAATCTGGAGCTTGCAGCATAACGTTGCGAGCTCCTTTTTTATTAAGAAAAAGTCAATATTTATGCCTATAAATTGACCTTTTAAGTTTTGGCTGGTATAATAAAAGTACAGGTTTAGATGGACCTTTTTTATTGTTTTTAAGATTTAACACTTATGATTATAACTTGGCTAGGCCAATCAGCCTTTAAATTACAAGATAAGATTAGTAGCGATGGTATAACGGTAGTCACCGATCCATATGGTAAAGAAACGGGTCTTAAAATGCCTAGTTTTGAGGCGGATATTGTAACAGTTTCACACAATCACGCTGACCATAATAATGTCGAAGCCTTAAGAGGCAAACCATTTGTGATTGATTGTGCTGGAGAATATGACACCAAAGGAATTTTAATTGAAGGAATTGATTCTTATCATGATGAGGAAGAAGGAAAACTTCGTGGTGGTAATATTATTTATCGTATTGAAATTGATGATATTTCTATTGTTCATCTTGGAGACCTGGGGCACGTTTTAACTAATGAACAACTGGAAAAATTAGTTGGAACCGATATTTTATTAATTCCTGTTGGCGGAAAATTTACACTAGACGCTAAAAAAGCGGTGGAGGTTATTTCGCAAATTGAACCAAGAATAGTTATTCCAATGCATTATAAAGTTGATGGTCTAGCTTATGAAGATTTTGATTCCATTGAAAAGTTTGTTAAAGAATTAGGAATTGAACCAAGTAGAGAAGAAAAATTAAAAATTTCTAAAAAAGATTTACCACAAGAAGAAATGGAACTGGTAATTCTTAGCATGTAATAATAAAAATAAACATAGAAAATTATGCAACACCCAAAGAAAGAAAGAACTTTTGTTATCTTAAAACCAGATGCTGTACAACGTGGACTTATGGGAGAAATTATTGCCCGTTTTGAAAGAGCTGGTTTAAAAATGATTGCTCTTAAAATGATGATGGCTAAAGAAGAACAATGTTGGGAGCACTATAATAAAGATGAAGCTTGGTTTGCTAAAAAAGGTGCTAACATTGTTAAAAATCGTGAAGATTTAGGCATGCCGGTTGAAAAAGAGGCCTTAGAATATGGTAAAGATATCATTCGTGCTTTAGCTAAGTTTATGACTGCTGGTCCAATTGTGCCGATGATTTTTGAAGGTAATCAAGCCGTTGGTATCGTTAAAAAATTAGTTGGCGGTACTGAACCACTGACATCTGAAGTAGGAACTATTCGTGGTGATTATACTTTAGATTCATATGAGTTATCTAGCTATGACGACAGAGCAGTTCGTAATTTGATCCATTGCTCTGATATGTCTGAAGAAGCAGAAAGAGAAATTAAAATTTGGTTTGATGAGTCAGAAATTTTAAGTTATCGCTTGGTTTCCGAAGGAATTCTTTATGATGTTAACTTAGACGGTATTAAAGAATAAAATATGAACCCAGAAGAGCAAAATTATAAGAAGGCTTTGATATTTAAAATAAGTATTATTGTTATAGTTGTTGCTGTTTTCTTTTTGTGGTTGGCTAATTTAAAAAATGTTTTTGAAGACAACAGTAAAGACACCGATGAAACTTGGAAAAAAATTTCTACTGATATTGATGCTTCCTTAGATCGTCTTGATAAAGCCATCGATAATTTGTCTACTACCACTGCCACCACCACAACTTCTGTGCCTGCAGTTTCCACTTCCACCGCTAAGATAGAATTAAAAGAAGAATTATCAGATTTAATTAAAAAGGCAACTACTACTAAAAATAGCTGCCC
>CAZHYP010000021.1:5932-14377 GCA_964536885.1 uncultured Gammaproteobacteria bacterium
CCAGTTCATCGTCGTATTTTGTATGCCATGTGGAGCATTGGTTTGCGCGCTAACGCTAAATTCAGAAAATCGGCCACCGTAGTCGGTGAAGTTTTAGGTCATTATCATCCTCATGGCGATAGTGCGGTTTATGATTCCATGGTTCGTCTAGCTCAAGATTTCTCCATGCGTTATCCTCTTGTTCGTGGCCAAGGTAACTTCGGTTCCATGGATGGTGATAGTGCAGCGGCGATGCGTTATACTGAAGCAAAATTATCTGGCATTGCTGAAGAAATGTTGTTTGATTTAGATAAAGATACCGTTGATTTTATTCCTAACTTTGATGGTTCTTGCAAAGAGCCACAGGTTTTACCAGCCAAGCTGCCAAACTTATTATTAAACGGAACTATGGGTATTGCGGTTGGTATGTCCACCAATATTCCACCTCATAATTTAAGAGAACTATCTGGTGCTATTGTACACTTATTAGACAACCCAGAAGCTAGCATTGAGGATTTAATGGACCTTGTTAAAGGACCAGATTTCCCAACTGGTGGAATAATCTATAATAAAAAAGATATTTTAACTGCGTACGCGACTGGTAAAGGCGGTATCGTTTGTCGTGGTAAAGCAGATATTCAAGAAAATAAAAATGGTTTTCAAATTGTAATTTCCGAAATTCCATATCAAGTAAATAAAGCCGATTTAGTAGAAAAAATCGCTGACCTGGTAAAAGATAAAAAAGTAGATAGCATTAAAGCCCTGCGCGACGAGTCTGATCGTGATGGCGTTCGCATTGTGATTGAACTTAAAAAAGATGCTTATCCTAAAAAAGTTTTAAACGCTTTATATAAACACACTTCACTACAAACTACCTTCCATTTAAATATGTTGGCGTTAGTTGATGGTGGTATTCAACCAAAAGTTTTAACTCTAAAGATGATTTTGGAAGAATATATTAAACACCGTGAAGTAGTAGTTCGTCGCCGCACTCAATATGAATTAGCCAAGGCATTAGAACGTGCTCATATTTTAGAGGGCCTCATGATCGCACTTCAAAATATTGATGAAGTAATTAAAACCATTAAAGCATCTAAGGATAAAGAAGTAGCGAAAGCGGCTTTAATGAAGAAATTCAAATTATCAGAACGACAGACCATTGCTATCTTAGAAATGCGTTTGCAGAGTTTGGCTAATTTGGAACAACAAAAGATTGAGAATGAACTTAAAGAAAAGAAATTACTTATTAAAGATTTAGAAGAAATTTTAGCTTCTGTTGTTAAGATGAGGGCGATTATTAAAGATGAACTTATTGCTTTAACAGAAAAATTTGGCGATGAAAGACGTACTGAAGTTATTAGCCACGGTATTAAAGAGTTTAACGTTGAAGATTTAGTGCCAAACGAAGAAGCTCTTGTTATGATGACTCGTGATGGCTATATCAAACGCACCGAGCCTGATACTTTTAAAGTTCAAGCTAGAGGTGGCAAGGGAATCATTGGTCTTACTACCAAGGAAGAAGATTCTGTTTTATTCATGTTTACCACTTTAACTCACAATGATGTCTTGTTCTTCACAACTAAGGGACGTGTATTCCAATTAAAAGCTTATGAGATTCCACAAGCTTCTCGTATCGCTAAAGGAACGCCAATTGTAAACTTCTTACAACTTATTGGCGGTGAACAAATTTCCGCTATTTTACCACTTGATAAATTATCAACCAGTAAATATTTATTCTTTGCGACTGAAAAAGGCTTAGTCAAGAAGGTTGAATTATCCGCTTTTGCTAATGTTAGACGCAGTGGTTTAATTGCCATTAAGATTAAAGAAGACGATAAGTTGATTTGGGCTAAACCAACATCAGGCAATGATCATATTCAACTAGTTACTTCCCAGGGTCAAGCTATTCGCTTTAAAGAAACCGATGTTCGTGATATGGGCCGTAACGCTGCAGGTGTAAATGGTATTAGATTGCATAAAGATGATAAGGTAATTGGCATGGGCGTGGCCAAAACTGATAAAGATAAGGTTAGAAAATATCAAATCTTAACTATCATGGCCAGTGGTTATGGTAAACGTACTGATTTCAGTTTATATAAAGTTCAGGGTCGTGGTGGTTCTGGTATTAAGACCGCCAAAATTACGGATAAGACCGGAGCTTTGACTAACGCGTTCTTATTAAATGAAGAAAGTATGTCTGATCGCGATATTATTATTATTTCCGACAACGGCCAAGTAATTCGTGTTCCATTTGCTTCAATTAGCGTGCTCGGTCGTGATACTCAAGGGGTAAGAATTATGAGATTTAAAGACCCAGAAGATAGAGTAGCGGGTGTTACCTGGGCTTAATAAAAAAAGATATTAAAAAAACCGGTTCATTGCGAATCGGTTTTTTTTGTTGGTTTGAAGATTTTTTCATATACACTGAATCCCATTGCCAGTCCTAGCAAAAAGATACAGGCAATCAAAGCGGAATCACTTTCATGAGGAGTGGGGTTAAAAATATCCCCTTTGACAACTTCGCCTGTAAAATAACAGGCGCCTAAGAAATTGAGAAATATTCCAAAGAACAAAGATTTTCTCATGGGCCTAGTTTTTAAGTAAGTACTAACTGAAATTTAGTATATTGAGGCGTTATTGTCAATATGCCAAAATAAGCTCAAAGGGGGTATAATATAGATAATAATTTATTAAATTTTTATAGTATGGATACTTTTTTATTTATTTTAATTTTACTGGGAATTGGCGTGGTTATATTTTTGTTGGTCAAAAAAAATACTGGAGCTGATTCAAAAATGACACCCCTGATGGAAAAATTAGTCACTCAGTCGGAGCAACTTAATCAGTTGAATCGCCAAAACACGGAACTTCGTCAGGAATTAGATCGTAAACTATCAGAAACTTATCGTGCTAATCAAAGTCAGTTTGAACATACTTCAAAAACAATTCAAAATATCACTGGTCAATCGGCAAAGCTCATTGCGGATGTAACTGAGAAGTTAACTAAGTTAGACGAGACCAATAAACAAGTGGTAAATTTTTCAGCTCAACTTCAGAGTCTGCAGGATATTTTAAAAAACCCAAAACAACGTGGTGTGCTTGGCGAATATTATTTAGAAGAAACCTTAAAAAATGTTCTACCTCCTAAATCATATGAACTTCAGTATAAGATGGGTAAAGATGAGAAAACCGATAAAGACTTAATTGTTGATGCGGTAGTTTTTGTCAAAGATAAAATTGTGCCCATTGACGCTAAATTTTCTTTAGAAAATTATGAGAGACTTCTTAACTGTTCTGATGATGAAACACGAAAAAAACTAGAAGCGGCTTTCAAACAAGATTTGAAAAATCGTATTGATGAAACTTCAAAATATGTTATGCCAAGTCGCGGAACGCTGGAGTTTGCCTTTATGTTTATTCCATCGGAGTCAATTTATTATGATTTATTAGTTGGCAGTGTTGGTGGCGTTAAGGTAAACAGTCGCGATTTAATAGAATATGCTTTTCGTGAAAAGAAAGTTGTCATTGTTTCTCCAACCTCTTTTTTAGCTTATCTTCAAACTGTTTTGCAAGGCTTAAAGGCAATGCAAATTGAGGAAAAGGCGATGGAAATTAAACAAAACGTTGAAAAACTGGGTCGTCATATTATTTCTTATGACGATTTCTTAAAGAAAATGGGTAACAGTTTATCAACTACCGTTAATCATTATAATGCCGCTTCCGCTGAATTTAAAAAAATTGATAAAGATGTTATTAAAATTACCGGCGGAGAAAGTGAAATTGAAACTATAAAAATAGAACGTCCTAAAAATGATGAATAATAATCAAATTCAAGAATCAATTTTAAAGACTGTTATCTTTTTTGATTTATTTAGCTATCCTCTAACCAAATGGGAAATTTGGCAGTATTTAAATGTAGAAATTGGCCTTGATTTATTAGAAAACGGGGTAGAGGATCTAATTGTTGCTCAAAAACTTGCACAGAAAGATGGCTTTTATTTTTTGCCAAGCCGAGAGGAAATAATTGAGACCCGTCGGGAGCGTTATAATTTTGCTAACTATAAAATTAAGTTAGCGCGCGAGGCTACTAGATTATTTAAATGGTTGCCAAGTGTTAAAATGGTGGCGGTTTCTAATTTAATTGGTCATCATAATCTCCGCAACGAAAGTGATATTGATATTTTTATAATTTCCTCGCCAGGCCGTTTGTGGCTGACCCGTTTCTTTTGCACTGGTCTAATGAAAATAACTCATCGTCGTCCCACAAAAGACTGTAAGCGCAATAAGATGTGTTTAAGTTTTTATGCTGCTTCTAATGGACTAGAAATGGAGTCTTTGAGATTCAAACCCAGCGATCCTTATTTTGATCATTGGTTTCTTGGTCTGTATCCCATCTATGATAAAGGTAAATATTTAGATTATTTACGTTTTAAAAATCCTTGGCTCAAAAAATCATTCCCCAATTCTTTATTACTGCGTGAAAAATTTCCCGATAATTATTTTAGCAGTAATTGGTTAGATTTAGCACTATATTATTTAGCCAATGTTTTAAATTATTTAACCAAAAAAATTCAATTGGCCATTTTACCGTCAACGCTTAAAAATCTAGCTAACAAAGGAACAGGCGTTGTTATAAACGATAAGATTCTACGATTTTATTTGCAAGACAAGCGTCAAGATTTTTTGTTAAAGTATAATAAACGATTGGCAGAGTTTAATCTTTATGAATAAAAATAAAGTAGCACAATTTTTTTTGTATCTTTGGTTACTTATTTGGCCTTGGCAGACGAAATTAATTTTGCGTAGCTCTGATTCTCCATATTCAGAAATTTCTTTATTTTTATCTCTAGTAATTTTGCTTTTACCGCTTACTATTTGGTGTCATCAAATATTTAAGGAAGATTATTGGCGATTTAAAAAGGGAATGAGTAAGCCCTGGTGGTGGATTGGCTTAATTTCTTTAGAGCTCGTTACTTTTTTTTCTATTTTTTGGGCACCAGATATTTATTTAGCTCTGTATCGTTACATTATTTTAGTATTTGGCATTTTATTATTTTATATTATTCGTCGAACCGATTTTGTAAATGCAAACTTAGTTATTAAATATTTTTTAGTTGGACTTATTGCCCCGTCATTACTGGCAATTTGGCAATTTTTTACACAGTCAACTTTTGCGAATAAATATTTAGGTCTAGCATATCATGCTTCTAATGTTTTGGGAGATTCAGTGATTGAAACCGGTGCTGGCAGGTTTTTGAGAGCTTATGGGCCCTTTGATCATCCTAATATTTTAGGAGGATTAATGGTTTTAGGAATCATTTTAGTTTTATATTCAAGTTTGCGCAAAGAAATAAATCGAAACAGTCGCTTATTCTATTTAATTACCTTAGCTATTTTTTATTTAGCACTGCTGGTTTCATTTTCACGTGCTGCTTGGCTAGCACTAATTATTTCAGCGCCATTTGTTTTACTAATTGACGCTCGACGTGGTAAATTTCAAAGAAAGTTAATTGGTTTTTTTCTTTTTTTAATGATTGGAATATCGCTAGCGGTTATTGTCCCTAATCGAGAATTATTTTTAGCCAGAACAAATATTGAGAGTCGATTGGAGCAGAAATCAATATCTGAGCGAGAAATATATTTGCAACAAGCTCAAGAAGTAATAATACAAAACCCAGTTTTAGGCACTGGGGTTGGTAATTACATTTTAGAATTACAAAAAATAATTCCTGGACAAGCCGCTTGGTTCTATCAACCTGTCCATAATTATTGGTTGCTTATTTGGTCTGAGCTCGGATTTTTTGGTTTATTAGGAATGATTATTTTTTGGTTGGCTGTTTTTAAAAAGAGTTTAAAAAAAGGCTTGTATCCAATAGTTTTAGCTTTATTTGTTTTTAGTTTATTTGATCATTGGCTATGGACTCAGCCATTTGAACTGATAATATTTTTTGGTATAGTTGGTTTAATTTTTCGAGACAATAATTTGACATAAAAATAATTTGGTATCAAAATTATTTCTACTAATATAGAACCTTTAAAACAGTAACCCGCCATGAAAAATTTTTACCCGACCTGGCAAGAAGCCTCAAGGGCAGCAATTGCTCTTGGTATGGATTCATATGTTAACTATGATCACAGATTGGACGATATGTTGCCCAGTAATCCAAGCCATTATTATAAAGATTTTCCGGGCTGGAGGGTTTTTCTTGATACAGTAGAGGTTGAAAAATACCAAACGTGGAAAGAAGCTTCAGTTGCAGCCATCGATATGTATATTTATGATCGAAAAAGGTATCGACTGAAGTATGATCAAGACCCGAAATTACCTAAAGTGCCCGAATATTTTTATAAAGATTTTCCGGGCTGGAGAGTCTTTCTAGGACAAAAGCTAACCGAAAAGGCCAGAAATTACGTAAAGTAATGACTGGTCTTTTTTATTTTAATTTTAGCTGATTTAATCTCTATATATTGACATTATGTCATAAAAGTGCTATAATTTGTTTATAAGAAATAAAGAACTTTGCCAAATATTTTGTCCCAGTATAAAGAAGATTAACTTAATCTTTTTTCTACTGCGGCAAAATCACAACGATGCGCCTCGGTAATAATCAGTAACAGGTTCTTATAAATAAAAAAAGAATGAGTTACAAAATACATTACGACTATGTCTACAATGTCTATTGGGGCCATGAATCAATTGGCCGACGCTCTCGAAAACGCTGATTGGACTAACAAAGATGTAAACAAACTAAAACAGTTTAAAAATCTTAAGGGCATTAAAGCTGTTCTTGACGAAAAAGCTGAAATAACATTTCCCAAGAAAAAATGGTTTGAAGTAGCTGGCGTTATTTATTTAAAAGTTACTTCTGATGGTACTACTGGTAAACAGTGGATTAATCGCCTGAAAAAACAAGGATTTGAGCTTAGTGATTTTGATGAAGATATGCTCTCATCTGCAAGCTTTCATGCCACAACAGGGATTATTTATACCATCGCTGTTTTAAAAGGTGATTTGTTTACCGATAGTAATCGTATTACCAAAGAAATTTGTAGCGAAGCTGCGAATAGGCAATTGCGAATGACTAGTTTTGAGGTCTCTTGTTTAATCCGTGAAACGTTTACTGACGATGATCTTGAATCTATGGGAATTTCTTGGATTATTACTCTTCATCCTAATTCAAGTTCTCTCTTTCAGGGTTATTCAATTACTGATGATTTCAGTTGGTACATACCTCAATATGGCTATTACAATGCGCCTTGGAATGATAATGGCGGCTTCGCATTTGAGGTCTCGCAAGTTTCTCTCAGCGCTTAGGTCTTCTGTTCTCCGACTTTTGCGCTTTGTTATTTGACCCTAATTTATCTAACATAAAGTTATTTAAATTGGGGTCTTTTTTTAATCAAAAAACGAACTTACTCAGCTCGTTTTTTTATTTGATATTTTTTTTGCAAATACATTAAGTCGTCATGCAACTCCTGATAATTTTCTTCAGGCCATTCTTTCTTCTGTTGCCAGAGAGATAAAATAGTCGCCAAGGTTCCAAAATAATCATCGGACTCCACGTGAAATTTTACACTTTTTTCGTCGCTGAGCAAAAAATTATAAGACTGAATTTGATAAGTCATAGGAAAGTAAATCTCAGAGGGGGAAGACTTTTTATTTTAAGGGCACACTAATAAATTTACTGCCAGCAATAATTAAGTGATCTAAAACATCGATACCAAGCACGTGTCCCGCTTCTACTAAATTAGCGGTTACTTCTAAATCAGCTGGAGTAACTTTTAATGATCCGGATGGATGATTATGAGCAATAATAACCGCTACGGCACTATATTCAAAAGCGGGCTTAAAGACTTCGCGAGGATGAACTAAACTCGAGGTTAAGCTGCCAACGGAAATCACTTCGTCGTGAACTAATTGATAACGACTATTTAAATACAAACCGCGGAAATTTTCTTTGCCTAGATTGCCCATTTCTTTAAGATGCTCAAAAGCTTGTTTGGCGGAGCGGATTGTGACAGATCCATGAGGTTTTTTTAAAAAGAAACGACGACCAAGTTCAAAACAAGCGACAATCTGACAGGCTTTTACAATCGGCACCTTTAATTCTTTAGATAATTTTTCCGGATTTGTCTGGCTAATAATGGCTTTCTCACCATATTCTTTAAGTAGACGGGAGCTAAGTTCAAGCACTCCTTCTTTTTTATCGCCGGTGTTTAGAATAATTGCCAGTAGTTCAGCTGAAGATAGCTCACCTGCGCCACGGCTAATCATTTTTTCTCTTGGTTTGTCTTTTTCGGCTAAATCTTTAACCCGCAAGACATATTTTTTGTCGTGGCTGATTACGATGTCATGATCAGCTATTTTATAGTTAGGCATAAGTGCTAAAATTAGAACCAGAAGTCTTAAAATCTGGCTAGTTTCAATTATAGCAGACTTGTGATAAATTTAAAGTATAAAAATTA
>CAZHYP010000022.1:0-14197 GCA_964536885.1 uncultured Gammaproteobacteria bacterium
ATTGAACAAAAAAGACAGGATAAAAATAATTTAGTAAATCAATTATCTATTTTAGAAAACAGAGCCGCTAAAACACAATTAGATATTGAGAGTACTAATATTGGCATTGATAAAACAAATTTGGAAATAAAAAAGATTGAACTAGACATGGAGAATGTCGATAGCGAAATTGAAACAGAAAAAGAACACATTGGAAACTTAATTCGTTTAGTCTATAAGCAAGATCAAGTATCAACAATGGAAATGTTGTTACTTAACAGTTCGCTATCAGAATTTTTGAATCAAGCTAAATATTTAGAAAACACCAACGACAAAATTAAAGAAAGTTTAGAATCTCTGCAAAATAAAAAATCGCAACTTGAAAAAAGTCAGGCTAGTCTTGATGAAAAAAATAAAGAATTACTGGCGCTAAAGGGGGAACTAGAGAAAAAAGTTGATAGCTTAGAATATGAGCAAGAAAGCAAAGAAATAATTTTGGAAGAAACAAAATCGTCAGAAGCTGAATATCAGAGACTAATGGCTCAAGCCAGAAAAGAACAATTGCAAGCTGAAGCGGAAGTATATAGTTTGGAAAAATTGGTTCGTCAGAAAATGTCTCAAAAGGACAAAGAAAAATTAGAGAGCGGTTCATCTGATATTGCTTGGCCAGTAGCTGGTCGAACGGTTACCACAGGCTTTCATGACGCTGATTACCCTTATCGAAAAATTATTGGTGAACATCCAGCAATTGATATCAGAGCTGCCCAAGGAAGTACTTTAAGGGCAGCGGGAGATGGTTATGTCGCTCGCGTTAAATTCGATGGGACAACTGCTTACGCTTATATTATGATTATTCACAACAATGGGCTATCAACTGTCTACGGCCACGTTTCAGGTGTTTCAGTGGCCGTTGATCAATATGTTCATCAAGGAGACGTGATTGGTAAGACCGGCGGTGCTCCTCGAAAAACTGGTTCTGGCCCATTTACCACTGGTCCTCATTTACATTTTGAAGTCCGAAAAGACGGCATCCCGGTTAACCCAATGAACTATTTGCCTTAAATTATCAAAAGACCCATGAACTGGGTCTTTTTTATTTATCTAATCTTTCAAGGGATGAAATTGTTTTTGGGCTTTCTGAGCATAAGAATCAGACGCATGCACATAACGGGTAGTCGTCTCTAATGATTCGTGACCTAATAAGATCTGAATAGCAGCCGGATTAGCGCCAGCTTCGGCTAAATATGTTGCAAAACCGTGACGCAGTGAGTGAGCTGATATTGGTAAATTAATATCTAAAATCTCCCGATATTTTTTGATAGTAGTTTGTAAATAAACTGGAGAAATTTTATTTTCTCTAGTGGCTGAATTTTGGCCACGGTAGGGAATAAAGGCAAACGGGGAATCGTCGGTTCTAGTAGCAAGATATGCCTCTAAATGCTCTTTAGCGCGTGGCGTGAGATAAACAAAGCGTTCTTTCTTACCTTTACCTAAAACAAAGATTCTACCTTCTTTATCAATCTGTTTTATTTTTAAATTAATTAGCTCGGAAATTCTCATTCCAGTAGAGAACAGGACTTCGAGCATGGCCCGGTTACGAAGCCCGACTAAACGGTTTTTTTCGAAGGTTGTCGGGAACTGCAATAATTTAACAAATTCGTCAAGTTCAGCAATTTGATTGTTTTTCTTGACGGTTTTAAGCATTTTTATCATATCCGGCGCAATGGTCACAGGGAAGTCCATTTCGATCAAATACCGCACGTAAGAACGCAGAACTGACAGCATGCGATTAATTGAATAAGCGTTTAGTCTAATTTTAGATTCCTGAGCCAAGGCGGTCTTACGATCATAAGATGTCAGGAAGGCTTTATAGTTTAGAAGATCTTTTTTAGATAATTTTTCAAATTCAATCCCATTATCGAATAAAAAATCTTCGAAGACCTTAAGGTCACGTTCGTAATTATAATAAGTTTCTGGAGAGTAGTTGTTGACCTTCAAATTAAGCAAGAAGTCATCAAATAGGGGCAAAGAAGCGGACATAGGATGAATAGTTAATGGTTAAATATAACTGAGTATAATAATTCTTACACTTAGTTTATAGAGTAATTATATCGTAAAACCAAGTAAGTGACAAGTCTCAAACAAAAACGCCCAGAAGGCGTTTTATTGGATAAGAAGACCTAAAAAATGTATTTGCGGTGTGAACATCAAAATAATTTTTAGGACTAATAAAAAAACTCCGATAAAAAGAAGGCCGAATATAATTACCGCGGAAGTGAAAAGTATTTTAAATAGTTGTTCCATATGTATATTATTTATTACCAATATAAACTTTGTCGCCGTATCTTAAATCAACATAATTAATCTTACTTAAATTATCCTTTATTTTTTCCTTTTTGACAACCACTAACTTGTCCATTTGTTTACCAGTATCATCTTTGATACTGAAGTAGGCTAACAACCCGTTTTGAAACAAAACTTTAACAGTATTTAATTCTTGACTAATCAAGTATCTACTTACCCCGAATTCAGAATTTTTTTCCGTTAAGCTTTTTAAAGAAAAAATAAATGTTAAATAATTCGCATCGATTTTTAAATAATCATTCTCAATAAAAGTGTTTGGGGTTTCGTTGGAGATAACTGGAAATTTATTTAAATCGTCAGGACTCACCACACTATCACGAATTATGAAACCTTTAGAGTCGCTATAGTAGTTAGTTCCCTGCTCCTGCCAAATAAAAGCGTAAGGTCTTTCTTCAATATCAACTGAAATAGTATTAAATAATTTCTTGTTTATTTTTATTTTCGAAAAATTAAAATTAGTCATTAAATCTTCTTCGGCTTCTTTACTGTCAAATAATATTAAGCTCTTCTGCTTAAGCGGCCAAATGCTTTTTTTGGCCGTCTGGTCCCAAAGACGTTGTGAAATAGCGCTTTCTGGCAATCTGCCTAAACCATTGATTTTTATATTATTTATTAAAAAAAGTGGCGACAAAAAAAGACCATAAAAAATAAAACCAATAACAACAGCAAAACCAGCAATATAAAAGCCAATACCAATTGTTCTGGATTTTTTAACGCTCTTATTTGAATGAAAAAAAGGGTTTTTCAAATTTTTTGTTTGATAATCCTTCTTAATTCGATATTTTTTTAAATGCCTCTTCCCTGTCTGCATATTTTATTTTATAAATCTTAATTTTAAATAATCACCCTTCTAATATTGGATTGCAAAGCAATCAGCAACTCATAGGTGATTCGTCCAGAAATAATTGATAAACTTTCTAAAGAATTTTTATCTTCTTTGTTTAATGATATTATTTCAATTTCGTCTCCTGGCTCGACTCCTAAATTATTGGTGTCTAAACAACATAGATTCATACATACTCGGCCCGCTATCTTTAAATAATGTTTCTGTCCTGATTTATACCAAGCAAAGCTTGCTAGATTAGACAAACTTCTGGGTAAACCTTCGTAATAACCGAAAGGAATAACGGCTATTTTGCCCGTCTGTGACATTTCGTAAGTTCCGTTATAAGAAACGCGTTCTGTAGCCTCTAGATGCTGTACAGAGACAACTGTAGACTTAAGACGCAACGCTGGCTTAAGTTCTTTGGTCTTATAATAGTCGGGGCTATTTTTGTCAAAAGGACTATAACCATATAAAGACAGACCGCTTCTAAAAGCTGTGAGATTTGTGTTATGCAAATTAAAAATTGCCGCTGAATTTCCTAAATGAACCCATTTAGGATTATAACCGGCTTCTTTTAAAATTTCGAGATCGCCTAAAAATTTATCTAGTTGCTTCTGATTAGATTCATTGTTTTCTTCGGCGGCAGCTAAATGTGAACACAAACCTATGATTTCCACCTTACCTAATAAATCGTTGTTATCATTCAAAAAATCTTTAAGGTCTTTAATACCTTCGCGGTTCATACCAGAATTAATAAACAAATGCACTTTGGCACGACCAAGCTTAGAAAGGACCTCAAGTGACTCACGATTATAAATACAGAACTCACTTCTTCTTAAATTACAATAAGAATAAGTTTTTGCTGGCATTTCGCCTAAGATTAAAACCTTTCTTTTGAAATATTTGTAAGCGGTTTGAGCTTCTGGAAAAGAATCAACTACGACATAAGGAGCGTCAGAATCATTTAGAATGAGACACATTTCTTTAAGACCATGGCCATAGGCGTTTGATTTCAAAACTGGAAAAATAGCCGCCTCTTTTTGACTAGATTGTAACAATTTATAGTTATCCAAAATAAACTGCCGTTTTATTTCTAAAACGTTAAGAGTTTTATATTTTGGTTTAATAAATTGTCTGATTCTATTTAACATGGTTTATTCTATTCTAAAACTTTTCCTTGGCCTTTATTAATAACATCATATGGTAAGTCCGTATCAATACTTGGCAATTTTCCACTCAGTCTCTCTCCGGTGTAAGAATCAGTAGCTACATAAGAAATATTTGTTAGTAATAATGGTTCTAGACCAATCTGTTTTGTAGTGGGAAATAATTGAATCTCAAAACCAGACTGATAACGACCATTGCCTATAGTTGTCTTGTCCACTTTCCATGTGATTCTTTTTTGAGACTCATCATAACTAAACTCACCGGCGCTTAAAGTTTTTCGAGAAGATAGTGTCACTGAATCAGGAAGCTTAGCACTAACCGTTAAATTATTTAAACCGTTTCCTTGATTATCAACTTCAAAAAATACCCAATAGTTTGTTGGCAGGCCAACCATTGGAGGAATTGGTCCACTTCCAAGTTGATCACCCTGTCTGCTATGGTAATAAGCATTAACGTTTATTTTTAAATTGGTGATCAGTTTTAAAGAATCAACATCATAGTCTTTATTATAACTTATACCCCTTTCCGTAAACGCTGTCTTTAAAAACCAGTCTACATATCTAATAGATCCTGACTTGGCCTTTATTATTATAGAAATATCTGATTCTAATTTCTGTCCTGGTAATAGTTGGTCTAAAATCAATTTATTGTCTTTAATAATCAGGGTGGACGAACTAGTTTTATTTGTGATATGACTTACGGAAAAATCACGATTCTTAAAACTCGGAGTTAGACTAATTCCAGAAACTGGGTACTTACTATTACTTTCTAGACTTAAATGAACGATGAATGATTCACCAGAATTTATATTTACGCTATCAAGTTCCGATTTAACAATTAAAGATTCCTTTGAAGTACCAATTGTTATTTTAGAAATATGTCCTACAGAGACTGCATCCACCTTTGGTTGTGGGATGTTTTTAATAATTACTAAATAGACCATCAAACCAATAATAACCAACAGCAAAAAAATATCCACCAATAAATGCCGGTGACTTTTAAGATAATGTTTGGCTTTTCTTATTTGCCACCAATTTTTTAAATGGTTAAACATATGTTTAAAATTAAATATTTAAAAACCAGAGATACCTGTTAAGATTTCTACTATACCATCACGATTAATATCATAAGCAGCCACGAAAACTCCGTCACGATAATTTTTATCGTAAGCCATAAAGCTGTTTTTCTCCTTGCCATACATATCAAAAATTCTTACCTGTGGACCGCCACCTTTACCAGCTCCAGTTATAATATCTTTTATACCATCACCATCGACATCACCCACAGCAATGTTAACGCCACCGCGGAAATTTTTATCATAAGCCATAAACTGAGATTTCACTTTTCCACTAGCATCAAAAACTCGAACATGCGGGCCACCGCCTTTGCCGGCTCCGGTTACAATCTCAGCAATACCATCACCATTTAAATCACCGGCGGCCATGTTAACGCCACCGCGGAAATTTTTATCATAAGCCATAAAGCCACCTTTTACTTTCCCGGCTAAATTAAAAATTCTGACATGTGGACCACCGCCGTTCCCCGCCCCAGTAATAATTTCTTCGACTCCATCACCATTTACATCAGCCGCTGTTAAACCAAAATTACCCTTAAACGCATCATAGGGTCTAAAAGACAAAACTTGTTTGCCATCGCTAGTAATATTTAACGCACCTCCAGAAACTGAAGCGATTTGTTCATCATCGCTACCAAAAAAATTATGAAACAATAACGGTTGACTACCAGCATAACCATCAACATAAGCAAAGAAACCATTTCTGACTTGAGTTCCTTGAACATTAAAGACTCTAAAAAAATTACCATTGGAGAACCAGTTATCATAAACAGTGGTTGGTTGTTTAAGTAAAATTACACCATCACGAGGTGCTAATTTTATCCAATTAACCTTTTGCCCGTTATTAACCGAGGTGTCCTGAGTGCCACGAATTTTTTCGAATTCTTCTTTATTAAATGAATAGCGTTGCTCTTTGTCGGTCGAATTAACTATAGCTACGCCACCAGTAAAATCACGGCGCCAAAGACCAGGTTTGACGGTTTTATTTCCCCTGTCTAAAAGATTATAAGCTGCTGTTTGCTTACTGCCCAAATCAACATTATATTCATCATACCACCAAAATTGAGCATGATCAGATGGTCCATAATCAAAACTATAATAGCCATCACCCATTAGAGAGCTGGCCAATCCGTAACGAAAATCGGCATAATTTGTTTGGTTAGAAGCCGCGTTATTTACGATGTTATATTTTTGAGTGCCTTTCGATAATTTTAAATAAGAATCAACTACCCCCGACCAAGTACCACCATTTTGCCAAGGAGTGGGAAAATCTTCTAACATCCAACCGTTTAAAGAATTTAAATAATCATCGACAAAACTACCATTGGCAACAATTATTGCCCCAGGCCACAGTTCCTTAGTTCTGGTAAATATTTTTTTCATGCCATTTACCCAAGCAGAATTTAATTCTGAAGCAGAATTACGATGACCGTTATTTGCTAAGGAAATATTACCGTTATTAAACCAAGAAGCGCCATTCCAGGTGTTATCATAAAACACCCCATCCCAAAAACCAGATGACATAATATTCTTTGCCACAAAATTAGGCAGATATTCATTCCAACGATAACTATTGAGCCTGCTACAGTAATCGGTAACATTAAGTACGTGAGCATTTGGCCAATCAGACAAACGATTACCAGCTTCGTCTCTAAGCCACCAAGAATTATCAATACCAGCGGCTAATTCTTTGCGAAGAACTGACTCATTAGAATTAAAAGATGGCTCAAATATATTTTGAGAAGTAATATAGGCAATTATTTTTATTCCGGGATTAAGTTGTCTTATAAGCCGTAACTCCTGAGGACTATTCTCTTGAACCTCCATATCTAAAACGAGAAAATCCCATTTAGCGAGCTCCCTAGCCTCATCCTCAGTAATAGACCAGTGTAAAAAATAATTTACTATTTTAGGATTTTTTTCTTTAGCACAAACAAAACTAATTGGCACTAAACAAAAAACTAATATTGAAATGTAAATTAATTTTTTCATTATTTTACAATTGGTTTGATAACACCTTCTTGAAATGGTAAATACTTTCTTAAAACCTCTGGAATAATAACAGAGCCGTCGGCTTGTTGGAATTGTTCTAAGATAGCTGGAAGCAGACGACTAGTAGCAAGACCAGAAGCATTTAACGTGTGAACAAATTCAGTTGCGGCTCCAGTCTTATCTTTAAAACGAGTATCACCACGACGAGCTTGATAATCCAAAGCATTAGAAATCGAAGAAACTTCTTTGTAAATATTCATACTTGGAATCCAAACTTCTACATCATAAGTTTTTGCCATCGCCGCACTACAATCCTCGGCTGCTAATTTGGATAATTGAAAATGTAAACCAAGACCTTCAACTAATTTTTGAGCATTGGTTGTGAGTTCTTCAAACATATTCCAAGATTCTTCCGGGCGGCAGAAAATAAACATTTCAATTTTATTAAATTGATGACCACGAATCATACCACGTTCTTCTTGACGATATGAACCCGCTTCACGACGGAAACAAGCGGAATAGGCACAATATTTTAAAGGCAAATCTTCACCACGTAAAATTTCTTCACGGTGATAATTACCAAGCATCATCTCTGAAGTAGCATTAAGACAAGAACCATCTTGTGTCCAAAACAAATCATCACGGAATTTAGGTAAGTGACCAGAAATATAAGCTGAACGTTCGGCAAGTAAAAATGGTGGAATCATAAAGCGATAACCATTTTTAGTATGGAAATCGATGAAATATGAAAGTAAGGCCCATTCCAGTAAAGCGCCTAGTCCGGTGTAGCACCAAAAACCAGAACCAGACATTTTAGTGGCTCTTTCGTAATCAATTAAACCTAAAGAAGTGGCAAGTTCCACATGATCTTTTGGTTCAAAATCAAAAGCTGGTTTATCACCATAAGTGCGAACAACTTCGTTGTTTTCCTTGCCGCCAGCAACAACATCATCAGCCGGAGTGTTTGGTAGAGCTCCTAATCTTTCAAATAAATCGGCTTCTACTTTTTCTAACTCTTCTTTTTTAGCATTAATTTTTGGACCAAGTTCACGAATTTCAGCAATGATTTCTGGAGTTGGCTTTGTCTTTGATACTTTATTTTTATAAGCCAACATTTCCTCCATCTCAGAGGTTAAAACTTTACGACTATCGTCTAAAGCAATGATGGTTTCTAAATCTAAATCTTCGGGATCCATCTTTTTTAGTAAAGCTAATTTTACTTCTTCAGTTTTTTCACGAATTCTTTTTATATCTAACATATATTTTTAAAATTAAACGGTGTAATTATTAACTGATTACTTCCCCGCCAAAAGTTTGTAATAGGTTATTTAATAAATTGTTGGGCTCTTCTAAATTTTCTTTTTCAGAAGACGTGGTTGATATTTTTTCCGCCACCGCGGAGGAAGGCGCTACTGATTCCGGAGTAACAGTTGTTAGTTCTAAATTATCATCAATTAAAACTTCTAAATTTATTAAACCACCATAAACATCAGCTAAAGTTTTTTCTACTAAAGATTTAACACTGGCATCATTTATTCGGTCGCGATGAAATTTGTATTTAAAGGTTAAAGATATTTTTCCGCCAGCAATTTCGCTTATCTGACAATTCTGTAATATAAAAGATAATGAATGATTAACGCTTTTAATTCTAGTTAAAAATTCTGACCAGCGAGACGTTACTTCTGATTGAGAAAAGTCAGGTGCTAAATTTTTATATTCGGAAGACTCAACTTTAGCGGCAACAACTGGCTTATCCTCTTTTTTAGTATTTGTTATCGGTGCTACATTTATTACTGGTTTAACAGCACTTACTGGATTTGAAACAGTGTAGCTACCTAAACAAAGCTGTACCACTTTTATTTCTAAAGGCAGTTGAACAATAAAAGAAGAACTTGAATTACCGTAGACATCTAAAAAGGCTTCTAGATAAGAAACAATTTGCTCAATGTTAAGTTCGGCGGTTAAGGTAGAAATTTTAATTTCCAAGCTATCACCAAGATCAATACCAAGGCTTTCGGCTAATCCTGGATTTGCTTTGTTAAGCAACATTTTTCTTAACACCGTTACTCCTTCGCCAACAAAACTTTTTAAGTTAAGTCCATTATCAACCACAGTATTAATCAATTTAATTGCTCTGGCGACATCTTTTTTAGAAATAAAATCTAGTAAGTCAATTATTTCATTGTGATGATGTCGGGGTACAATAAGTTCTGCCTGGTCCCAAGTAATTTTTCCTTCACCAAGTGACAACACTTGTCCCAATAAACTTTCAGCGTCACGTAAATGTCCACCTGATTGACGAGCAATCGCTTCTAAAACTTCAGTATCGATGTCCACTTTTTCAGCGCTAACAATATTTTGTAACTTGCTAACAATGTCAGCGATACTGATGCGTTTAAAATCATAACGCTCGCAACGAGAAATAATAGTGGCTGGCACTTTATGAATTTCAGTGGTACACAAAATAAAGACAACATTTTTTGGTGGTTCTTCCAAAGTCTTAAGAAGTGCGTTCCAAGCAGAAATTGATAGCATGTGAACTTCATCAATAATGAAGACGCGATATTTAACATTACCAGAGACTACGCGAGCAGAAGCGATAATATTCTCACGAACATTATCGACGCCAGTATTAGAAGCGGCATCAATTTCCACAATATCTAAATTGCTACCATTTGAAATGCTAAGACAACTAGGGCAAGTATCACATGGTTCACTGCTACCCTCTTTACGATTTGGACAATTGATTGATTTGGCAAGCACGCGAGCTAAAGTGGTTTTTCCAACGGCGCGCGGTCCACAAAACAAATAGGCGTGAGCCAATTTATCACTAGCAATTTCGTTCTGTAAGGCGATTTTAACATGATTTTGCCCAAAAACTTGGGAAAAGTTACTCGGCCTATAATCTCGGTATAATGTAGACATATAATCAATCTTTTTTATTAATTTAGTAGACTTTCAGGCTTCTGTAAAGGTGGGTTTGAGCGACGATTTATCTCCAGCTCCACCAGTCGTCTATCCTGACCAAATTTGAGTCGAGACAGAGTTTTAATCTTACCAATCATCTCGGGGCGAGCGACGCCTAAAAGTGGCCAAATAGTTTTAATTGAAAACGGACGAGTAGCACTGTTATCGACTAAAAGTTTAAGACAGGCCGCTCCTTTATCAATATTTATTAAATCAAATTCATTAAAGACGGGGGTGAATTCTTTAACTAAGAACTCAGCGTCTTCAGAACCAATTTTGAAACTAAGCATCGTACCAACGTTACCAAAGACAGCGTCTTTAATTGCTGAATCTTGTCCTTTAGATAACTGACCAATATATTGATGAGCAATTACTAAATTTAAACCATATTTTCTAGCCTCGGATAATATTTGGCAAACTGAGTTAGTAGTAAAGTTTTGGAATTCATCGATATACAGATAAAAATCTTTACGATCTTCGGCGCGCATATCAGCTCTTGAAAGTGAAGCCATTAAAATTTTACCAACAATAATCATACCGAGTAGATAAGCATTCATTTCACCAACTACACCTTTGGATAAATCGACAAGCAATATCTTTTGACTATCCATAAGATCACGGAAGTTAAAAGAGCTGTTTTGCTGACCAATAATTGGTCGCATCATGTCGTTGGAAATAAAGGATGTAAGCTTTGAGGTGATATAAGGAACGATATTAGCTAAAGCCGCTTCTCCGCCCGCTTTCTCTGCTTCGTTGTGCCAGAAATCAACTACCGGTTTATTCTTACAACGAGAAAGTTTTAAACGACGGAAATTTTCATCAGCCAAAACTTTTGGAATTTCCATCAGCGTTGAGCCGCTCTCAGGATCATCCATAATTAAAAGCATGGCATTTCTCATGTACTGCTCAAACATCGGACCACCGGTCGCTTTGAGGTCATACAACTTATCAAAAATACCAATCATCTCATTAATCACAAAACTTTTTTGCTCCGGATAACGAGGATCAAATTCTAATAAATTTAAAGCGAGTGGTCGCTCCAGATCAGCTGGTGAAAAAACAATTACATCCTCAGCTCTTTCCGGTGGGATGCGTTCTAAGATGTCAGTTATCAGGTCACCATGAGGATCCATCACACAAACACCTTCACCATTTTGAATATCTTGAACCGCCATGTTGGTAAGTAATACTGATTTACCAACGCCAGATTTACCAACCACATACATATGACGACGTCTATCGGCTCGTTTAATTCTAATTTCTTTTCGAATTCCACGATAAATATTTTCACCCAGAAGCAAACCTTCACTTGGAACTTCTGCTGGGGCTGGGGCTGTTTTAGCGGTTAACCACAATATATTAGGAGTCTCAGTATGTTTTAAAGGGAAATGAAAAATACTAGCTAACTCTTCGGTGTTTAATAAAAAGCCAATTTTCTCTTGAAAGCGACGGAAAATAAAATCTTGGACAACCTTGTCATTGCCCTCAGAAATTCTGGAAAAATTATTGCCATAAGAATAATTGTTGTATTCAGCAAAAGAACTAGAAATATTATCTAAATATAACTTAGCTTGAACTTTTGTTTTAGAACAAACAACAACACGAATGTTAACATCCAGTCCTGATTTAGAATTTTTCTCTTCCATGGCTTTGACCATTTCGCGTTCTACTTCAGTCAATGTTTTAGGAACCACTGGCGCATTTAAATCTTTAGGCTTTTCACTAGAGAAAGATAATAAACTAAGAGCGTCAGCGAAATGATTAGCTGATTTAATTCCCTGACTTACTGAGTTCTTCTCAATAATTTTAGAAACCACTTTTTTAGTAACTGAATGCCAATTTGGAGTAGCACTTCTTACAACGTATTGAATAGCAATACTTTCATCTTTAGAAAGCTTGGACATTACATTGATGATTGAGTTCATCGGGTCAACTTCCATTTTTTGATAAGTCTTGATTGGAAAATAAAAACTCTTTTTGGTCTTTAAATATCCAGCCGCTACTTGAGCATCTGGGGAAAATGAATTATAGTCATCGATTTCTTCAATCGAAGCTTCGGGATAATGAGCATGTATTTGTTGCTCTAAATAACGAGCGCTGCCACGTGGTGCGGCAACATAAAAAGCAATTTTATTTTGATTAGCCACAACTTCAAAAGAAAAGTGATCATTTCGTCCGTATAACCAAGCCTTATACCCCTTCTCTGCTCGAAGACCACCGATACTAGCAAAAATAGTTTCGCCTTTAGCAATTTCCTCTCGCATCTGTTGAACACTAAAAGCCACTTCATTATCTTTTGGTTTTTCTTTAGGAAGTTTTACTAAAAAAATTTGATGTTCAAAGTAGCTATTATTAACTGCCGATTGTCTAACAAATAATCGAATCAGCAAAACAGCAATTACCACCAAAAATATAAACAGTAAAAAAATAAACAGCCAAATATTATCGCTGATTAACTTATCTATTCCTAAAGTGAAAAAAGACTCAGTCATAGAAACTATAATTTATTTTTTATCTTAACAATTTTATCAGCTTTTATTTTAGCTTCTTGATCTAAGAAAAAACGATTAATACCAACGATAAGCTTGAGCCATTTTTTAATTAAATCGATTATTTTATTAACATTAACTTTGGTAGCATCCAACAAAATATTAATTTTTTTGGCGGTTTTTTCTCCTTCAGCTTTAAATACTTTTTGTTTTTCTGGTGACATTGCTAAAAAAGTTTCACTTAACCCTTCTGATAAAAAAGCATCGATTTCTGCCTCGCGTCTTAGATGATAATCATCGGAAATTGAAGGTGCTGTTGAAGTAGAAACACTGGCCGCTTCTTTAACTTCTGGTTTAGTTTGTCCTTCCTGCTCAACTTTTTTTTCCAAAGCAGATTTTTCAACCAGGTTTTCCTGAACCAATTCTAACTTTTGGTCTGGTTTAATTTCAGGCTTAATAACTGAACCACTTTGTTCAATTTTATTTAGAGTATTTTCACTCATATTTATTTTTTGTATTATTCAGCAGTTATAGCACTAACAGGACAAGCAGCAGCCGCTTCTTTAGCAGCAGCGACATTTTCTTGGCTAATTGCCTCGGAATGTCCATCAGCATTCATAGCGAAAACGTCTGGACACATACCAGCACATAAACCACAACCGATACAAGTGTTTTGGTCAACTTTTATCATATTTTTGTTGATTTTAAATTAATTAAATATATGAGACAATTATAGCATATTTTTTAAAATAATCCATAGAAAAATAGGGTATTTTTTAGGCTTTTTTGAGATAAAAAGGAAGTAGCGTTAGCGGGTTGACAGTTTTTCCCTGCTTTGTTATTATAAAGCAAGAAATAACAAAGTAAGGAACAAGCTGGGTTAGGCATTTAGGCCTTTTTTTGGTTAAAGCTTTAACTCATCATAAATTTATGGCTCATAAGAAAGCTGCGGGTTCGACCTCGCTTGGCCGTGATTCAGAAAGTAAACGTTTAGGTGTTAAACTATCTGATGGCCAAATTGCTAAAGCTGGAAACATCATTATCAGACAGCGCGGCACCAAATATTACCCAGGAACAGGCGTTAGACGTGGAAATGATGACACTCTATATGCTATCACTGACGGTTTTATCAAATTCACTACCAAAAAATTAATTAAATTTGATGGTAACCTAAAAACCACAAAAGTAGTAAACATTGTAGCAACCAGAGAGATTACTCCAAAAGTTGCCAAATAATTACTGGAAATAAAAAAGCCTAGACAGAGTCTAGGTCTTTTTTTATATTAAGCTCGAAGCAGCACTCTTACTAGCTTAAGTTCATCATAAGTATACTTCCCT
>CAZHYP010000023.1:0-14184 GCA_964536885.1 uncultured Gammaproteobacteria bacterium
GTTATTGGTTCCCCAGTTAAAATTAACGAAGGTCCATTTAAAAACATGGAAGGAAAAGTTACTGCAATTGATGAAGCGAAAGGAAAAGTTAAAGTTAACGTTAACTTATTCGGTCGCGAAACTCCGGTTGAACTTGATTTCTTACAAATTAAGAAATCCTAAATTAATAGATAATTAAATTATCATATCGATTCTGAGTTGGGAACGCTTCTGCCCAATAAGAATCTACAATTATGGCTAAAAAAATAAAGACAAAAATTAAATTACAAATCATTGGTGGTCAAGCAAATCCTGCTCCTCCAGTCGGTCCAGCTTTAGGTCAACACGGCTTAAACATCGCTGAATTCTGTCAAAAATTTAACGATGCTACTCGTGCTGATAAAATGGGTGAAATCGTTCCAGTAGAAATTACTGTTTACGAAGACAGAACTTATGATTTTATCATGAAGACTGCTCCAGCTTCTGTACTGATTAAAAAATATGCAAAAGTTGCTAAAGGATCAGGCAAAGCTTTAACCGAAAAAGTTGGTTCTATCACTACTGAGCAATTACGTGAGATCGCTGAAAAGAAAATGTCCGATTTAAGCGCTAATTCCATTGAAGCAGCGATGAATACTATCAAAGGTACTGCTCGCAACATGGGTATTGAAATCAAAGATTAATAAATAATTAAAGTGGGAGTCCTTGTGACGTTTGCACCACAACAAATTCTATGAAAAAGGAAGAAAAAAAGGTGTCAGCTGCACCTAAAAAAATAGCTAAGAAGAAAAAGAGTTTTACTGACATCTATGATGCTAATAAAACTTATTCTATTGCTGAAGCACTAGAGATCGTTAAAAAGATTACTACTACTAAATTTGATTCATCTGTGGAAGTTCACTTCCGTTTGGGTATTAACCCTAAGAAAGGTGATCAACAAGTTCGTGGTGCAGTTTCTCTACCTAACGGTACTGGTAAAACTGTTCGTGTTGCCGCTTTCGTATCTCCTGAGAACGAAAAGGCTGCTAAAGAAGCTGGTGCTGATTTAGCTGGTGGTGACGACTTAATTGAAGAAATTAAGAAATCTGGTAAGACTGATTTCGAAGTAGCAGTTGCTGAACCGGCAATGATGAGAAACTTAGCTGGTATCGCTAAAATCTTGGGTACTCGTGGTCTTATGCCATCACCGAAGAATGACACTGTTACTCCTAATGTTGCCCTTGCAGTTTCCGAACTTAAGAAAGGTAAAATTAGCTACAAGAATGATGACACTGCTAACTTACACTGTTTAATCGGTAAAGTAAGCTTTGACACTGCTAAATTAGTGGAAAATTACACTGTTTTAGTAGATAACGTTAGAAAAGCTAAACCATCATCCGCTAAAGGTTCTTACATCAAGGCGGTTAGCGTTTGCTCATCAATGAGTAAGGGTGTACGCGTTATTGTTTCCTAATATTATACAAATACTTTCAAAAAAGACTCTTTTACAGGGTCTTTTTTGTTTTATTGACAATCGCACCTCAAATGTTATAATTATCTCCGTAAGTATTCTAAAAAAAAGAGAGCCCCTGGGCTACCTAATTAACTAGGAAAAGGTCGTCTTACCTTTTTAAACAGATGTTGTTTCCCGTTAAACGGAAATAACTAAGAATGAAAACCATGAAGAAATTATTTGTTGGCGGATTATCTTGGGGCACTACTGATGAGTCCTTAGCCGCTGCTTTCTCTCAAGCTGGTACAGTTTTATCCGCAGTAGTTATCAAGGATAAAATGACTCACCGCTCAAAGGGTTTTGGTTTCGTTGAAATGACAAACGACGATGAAGCAGATGCTGCTATCGCTATGTGGAACAATCAAGAACTTGATGGCCGCAGAGTTGTTGTTAACGAAGCTCGCCCTCTTGAAAAGAGATTCTAACTCTTTTCAAACTTCAGTCTAAAAAATTCATTTGAACATATAGCTGAATAAAAAAAACACCCTTACGGGTGTTTTTTTTATTAATCATTTTTATGTTTTTCTTCGTAAGCTTCAATTACTTTTTTAAGTCCTTCAGAAGCAAGAATTGAGCAATGAACTTTCTGTTTTGGCAAACCACCAAGCTCATCCACAATTTCTTGCCATTTAAAATTTTTAGCCTCTTCCAAAGTCATTCCCTTCACCTTCTCAGTCATAATTGAGGCGGTGGCAATGTTTGACGCACAACCAAATGATAAGAATTTAATATCTTCAACTCTTCCGTCCTTAACTTTTAAAGAGAAAGATAATTGATCACCACAAACCATATTTCCGACATCGGCAGTAGCGTCAGGGTTTTTAATTTCCCCGACATTCTTGGGATGTAAGAAATGTTCAACTGTTTTTTTAGTATAATTAAGTGACATATAGTTATTTTTTAATCGGGGTAAACTTTCGTAAACGTTTAACTGTTTTCTTTAAAGCCTCCACCGTATAATCGATTTCTTTTTTATTATTAAACTTTCCTAGGGTAAATCTTATATTACTGTTTAAATTATCAAGCGTCAAGCCGATAGCCTGTAAAACATAAGAGGTTTTAAGGTTATGAGCACTGCAAGCCGAGCCAGTTGAGACACAAATTCCCTTCATTGATAAATCCATTAAGATTGCCTCCCCTTCGATTCGAGAAAACAAAATATTTAAATTATTAGGGGTTCTCTCTGACAAACTACCATTTAAGTGAACTTCAGGAATTTCCTGATTAATTCTATTCCACATATAGTCACGTAGTTCTTTTACGTGGCTAATATGGGTTGTCTTTTCTTGATAAGCTAGTTCTAAAGCGGAAGCTAACCCAACAATACTGGCAACATTATAGGTGCCAGCTCTTAAACCATTTTCCTGTTCACCACCAGCGATTAAAGGTTCAATTTTAGCTTTAGGGTTAACGTAAGCGATGCCGACACCTTTAGGACCATAAAATTTATGAGCACTAAAGCTGGCAAAATCTAATCCTAAATCTTCGATGTTAATATCTAGATATGGAATAGCTTGAACAATGTCACTGTGGAAATAAGCCCCTTTGTCGTGGACTAATTTAGCAATTTTCTTAAGATCTTGAATGCTACCAATTTCATTGTTCACCGCCATAACAGATACTAACACCGTGTCCGGTCTGATTAACTTCTCAAGCGTCGCCATATCAATTAAGCCGTCACTAGTTACTGGTGCTAAATCTAGCTCAAAACCGTGTTTAATGAGCTGTCTGGCAGCTTGTAGGACGCAAGGGTGTTCAATAGCTGACACGATTAAATGTTTTCCTTTATCAGCATTAGCAAACATTACCCCTTTAATTATAAAATTATTAGATTCACTGGCTCCACTGGTAAAAATGATACCACGAGACTCTGCTCCTAATAATTTAGCGATTTTCTCCCTAGCCGCCTCTAAAACTAGGTTGTTTTGTTGACCCAAATAGTGAATCGAGGAGGCGTTTCCATATTCACTAGTTAAATATGGCTTCATAGCAGCTAAAACTCGGGGGTCAAGCCGGGTGGTGGCTGCATTGTCTAAGTATATCTTCATAATCTTGTAATATTATTATAAGTTTTCTTATTATAGACAATTTATTTGATTTTGGGTAGACCCCTAATATAACAAAAAAACTGAGTCATTTAGGACCCAGTTTTTATATTTTTGAACTTAAATTATTTTACTAACTCGATTCCCTTCACCACAATATCTTTAACCGGTAAATCACGAGCGCCAGTTTCAGCGGCCTCAATTTTTTTAACCACATCCATGCCATCGGTTACATAACCAAAGTTAGTATGTTTACCGTCTAGCCATGGTGTCTCATCTAAAGTAACAATAAAGAATTGAGAACCATTAGTTACTGGCATTCCAGTATTAGCCATTGCTAAACTACCGGCTACTAATTTATGATTGTTAATTTCATCGGCAAAGCGATATTCTGGACCACCAGTTCCATAGACCGAAGTGTCAGCTTCCTTAGTTAGCGGATCTCCTCCTTGAATCATAAAATCCTTAATAATTCGGTGAAATTTAGTGTTATTATAGAATCCGGATTTAGCCAAATTCATAAAGTTATTAACCGTAATTGGTGATTCTGGATAAAATTTAACTTCAATATTTCCTTCACTGGTTTTAATAATGGCTCCGGAATAATCGGCTAATAAATCTGTTTGTCCTTCTAAAGTTCTAGTCATAGTTTTAGTGGCAGTTGAACTAGTAGTTGCAACACTATCAGCTTCAACTTTATTAGTTTTAGTTATTTCTTGGTTTGTATTTGTAATTTGATTTGATGAATTGTCATACAAAGAAAGCGAATCGCTTGTGGTGTTAGTTTTAGTTCCGCAAGCTGACAGGGTTAGTGTCAAAGCCAGAAGGCCAAAAATAATTAAATGTTTTCTCATAATTTTTTATATTATCTTTTTATATATTTCTTTTTTAAACTTTTGTCTTCCTCTTCTCTTTTTTCTTCAATTAACTCTTTGGCCTGGGCGCGTAATTCTTCTAAATTGAACTCTTGTAATTTTTGAGCGCGACTTAATAGATATTCCCTAGTATTTTTTTCGGGATCTTCTAGAACTTCCGCTAGCAAAACATCAATCACCGCTCCCATTTTTGGGCTTGGTTCCATGTGTAAATCGGTCCGTAAATCGTCACCATTAATCTTAAGCATTTTAGCAGAAATCGGATCGTTTTGCACCTTCTCCATCATATACTGCAAATGCTGTAATTTATAAGGCAAAGCCTTAGGTGTGCCAGAACCAACACGATCAGCCATGCGCAGATGAATTAAATCCTGCAAATTTTCTCGTCCCACTTTAACAATTAAGCGACGTACTGAAGCAGCCGTTACTTCTCCGACTTGATAATAGAACATATGATTCTTTACCAAATTAACAACCGTTTCCGTGTCTTCGTTAGAAAATTTTAAACGCTCCATGATGCGACGAGTCATCTTAGCACCAACATATTCATGATTATAAAAAGTCGCAATTTCATTAATTATTTTTCTAGTTTTTGGTTTTGCAATATCGTGAAGTAGCGCTGCTAAGCGAACTTGCCACTTTGTGCTTGGGCAATTCTTTAGGGTGAGGACATTATGCTCATAAACCTGATAAATATGATGACGACTTTGTGCTACGCCTAAGCCTTCTTCGAGTTCCGGTAAAATATATTGCAATAACTTAGTGTCATGAAGTAATCTAATTCCTTCCGATGGCTTGTTAGATGATAAAATTTTAACCAGCTCATCACGAATACGTTCTTTGGATATAAATTTTATACTACCAGCTAACTTAACAATAGCTCGCTCAGTTTTTGGTTCAAGTTCAAAACCAAGTTGAGACACAAAACGAACCGCTCTCATCATTCGAAGAGCGTCTTCTTTAAATCTAAAACTAGGTTCGCCAACCGCTCGAATTACTTTTTTTCTAATATCTTTCTCACCACCAAATAAATCAATTAGTAAATAAGAAGCTCCGTCGATATTTAAATAACGACGATTAGCGTCTTTTAACGGCTTCTCTTCTTCCGGAGTTAGCGCTAAGGCATTAACGGTAAAATCACGACGCTCTAAATCTTTATCGATTTCGGTTTCAAATATTACTTCATCGGGATGGCGGTGGTTAGAATAACCTTGTTCACTGCGATAAGTGGTAATTTCCAAGACGTCTAAAAGCTCATCGGCTTCGTTTCTAATCGGTACAATAACAGTGCCGAAGGAATTCTCATATTTACCATTCTCAAATATTTTAAGCATTTCCTCTGGCTTGGCATTAGTGGTAATATCCCAGTCTTTTGGGGTTTTCTCCATCAAAAAATCACGAACACAGCCGCCAACAATAAAGGCTTCAAAGCCTGATTTCTTTAGTTTTTGGAGCGCCTCAAGGACGTAATCTGGGATAATCATAGCGTTTTTATTATATAGGTAATAAAGGGGTTAGTAAACCCATAAAAAAATCGCCTTATTACAGGCGACTTTTTTTATTTCTTCCCTTTAAAACTAGTATGCAATACTGCCCTGCCGAGTCCGTTTTTCTTTACGTAATCTACACTCGCCATTGCTTCTTTGTTTTCGTGAGCCCGACGAACTTGTTGTCTACTATCAATAGAATATAAAGCGGCAATTCGCTTAGCTCTGATTTCAGCTGAAACTGGTGCTGGTTGACCACCGCCACCAATACAACCACCAGGACAACTCATCACCTCAACATAATCATAATGATCTAGATTGCGTAAAACTTTATCGATATTGCCTAATCCATTTACAACCGCCACTTTTAATTTTCTGCCAGCTACTTTAACAATTGATTCTTTGATTCCGGTTAATCCTCTTACTTCCTTAAATTCTAATTTAGCTAAACTTTTCTTTTTTTCTAAATGCCAGACAGCAGTACGTAAGGCTGATTCCATCACGCCACCAGAAACACCATAAATTGCACCGGCGCCAGAACCGTTATTCCAAATTAAATCACCAGCTTTTGGTGCTAATTTAGCAAAATTTATTTTAGACTCTTTCATCATTAGCGCAAATTCGCGAGTGGTAATTACGGCATCAACTGGATTAAGTCCATTAATCTTAAATTCTCCGCGTGTGGCTTCATATTTTTTAGCAGTACACGGCATCACCGAAACCACCAAAATATCTTCTGGTCTTATTCCTTTTAAATGAGCCCAGTAAGTTTTAATCATTCCCGCTGAATGCATGTGTGGTGAACGTGCGGAAGTTAAATGAGGAATTAAGTCGGGACGACGAGTTTCAACGTAACGCACCCAAGCCGGGCAACACGAAGTCATCATTGGAAACACCGCCTTCTTATCATTTAAGCGCTCCACTAACTCTTCGGCTTCGGTAATGGTAGTGATATCAGCACCAAAGTTAACATCTACCACATAAGTAAATCCTAGTTGCTTAAGCCCCGCAATTACTCTACCAGTCATTTTATCATCATACTCCATGTTAAACTCTTCGCCGATAGCCGCTCGAATAGACGGTGCAAACTGGGCAATAACAATTTTATTTTTTTGAGTCAGCATTTTTCTAACAACTTCTATTTCTGATTGTTCCGAAAAAGAATCAACTGGACAATGAGTAACACACTGACCGCAAAAGGTACAAGGATTTTTAGTGGCGCTAATTTTTTGGTTAACACCATAACCGCTGAGCTCTAAACAATTTAATTTCTGTAATTTATTACAAGCATCCAAACACAAGCGACAATCAATACATTGTGAAGCGTCGTGAACCACTGCTGGAGCAAAACTAAAATTTGGTCGCTCGGTTTTGCGATCCTTAAATCTGGTTATTTTTACTTTATATTTTTGAACCAGGGTAAGTAACGGACAATTAAAACGAAGTTTGCAAGTTGCACATTTTTCAACGTGCTCGGCGAAAATTAATTCTAAATTAATTTTAACCAATCTTTTTACTTTAGCAGTATCTAAAAAAACTTCTAAGCCAGTTTCAATCGGAGTCGAACAAGCAGAAACTATTTGACGTTTTTTATTTTTAACAATCTCCACTAAACAAAGACGACAATTCCCTTTAATTGGAAAATCAGGATGAGCACATAGTGTTGGGATAAAAATTTTATGACGCCGAGCGGCTTGTAAAATAGTTTCGCCAGGTAAATAAACTAGTTCCCGATTGTTTATCTTAAAAACTAAAGACATGAATTATTATTTATTAGTTTCTTTTAAACTCTGATAGACTTTGTAAACGTAAACTAAGAAGTAAGGAGAGATAATAGCCCAAATTACGTTTACTAAGAAGTTATAACCCATATAAGCTGGTTCGCCTTCAATCATGCCATTTAATGGTAATGATATAATCCAATAAATTATTAAACCAATTAGCCCTATTAAAGCCATTCTTCCAAAAACTGGCCAAAAGTAACCGCGAACTAAATCATAACTGCGCTCGATAGCAGAAAAAGGACGTTTACCTTCAACTACTAAAACATACTGAGCAAAACCGTAATAGATAGCGAAAATTAAAGCTGGGATGATTAAAACAAAACCCCAGGCGATAACTAACACTGTCATCAGTAAAGAAACTCCTAAAAATTTAACGAAATAAGGTTTAGACTCGTTAAAATTTTCCTTAGCGGAGGTAAAGTTATTTTTTAGCAATAGAATGCTGGCTACCTTAGCTCTAACACTATAGACAATCGCCATGTAAAGAGTGGCGATAAAAGCGGCAATAGCAATCACTAAAACGATAGCGTTAACTAAAAATGGCATTTTATTACCTAGGAACCCAGCGTAAACTAGCGATAGAATTAAGACGCCAAAAAATGGCAACATACCGATAAGTCCGTAAACAAAGACTTCAATAAATTTTAATAAATTCTTTGAATAAACCTGCCAACTCTCTTTAATTAAATTTTTAGATTTAATGATTTTTTCTTTTTTACTCATAAATTTTAAAAGCGACTTTAGATTATATAGTCGTTATTTTAGATTTAAAATATTTTTATAAAAACTTGATAATGGTAAAACTAAGCTGCGGCCATAGGCACAGAAACTAGCATTTTCTAAAAGATCCAAGATATCCCAAAATTCTGGTGAATAATTTTTTCGAGCCTCATTTAGTTCAAGCAAACGATAAGTTCCCTCTCGACAAGGAGTACATTTTCCGCAAGAATTTTCTTTAAAATAGGTAATTAATTTTTTAATCAGAGCATTTTTATCAAACCAAGAATAAATTGTAATTGAACCACTGCCGCTGACCTTTTTCTGTAGTTGAGTAGGGCTTAGAAATTCACCACATAAATCGCCACCAATTTGTACAAAAAATTTGTACGATGGCCAATTGCCCGTTAAACGAAGCACGTCTTCAATACTCCAATCGGTCGGCAAATGATAAACACCAGGGCGAGCCGTTCCTCCGGAAATAGTATAGAATCTTTTTGATTCGTAGCTCCCATTACCAACTAAAGCAATATCATAAAAAGTCTCAACATTGTTTACCAAAGTTGGCATTCCAAACAAACCATGACTAACTGGTAGTGGTGGCTTAAGTCGTGGTTCGTGCCGACGTCCTTCAATAATATTTAAAGCGGTCGTTTCTTCTCCGCTAACATAACTTAAAACTTTTGGCTTAAATTTCCAGTTCCAAAATATTTTTAAAGACAAAAATTTTGGATTGTTTAAAAGTTTATTTATTTTTTTACTATAGAGTTTGTAATATTCTTTGCTTGTATAAAAGTAAATACCAGCTAAGCGTTTAGGATTTAATTCCGAAATAGTAGCATAGATACCCTCAAGCACCTTGTCTGGGTAATTTTCCAATATATAGGCATCTTTTCTAACTCCTGGCTCACCTTCGGCAGCATTAACAACTAAATAATATTTGGCTTTATTGTCTTTTTTTAAGCTATCTTTAACAGCCTGCCATTTTAAAGCAACTGGAAAACCAGCTCCGCCACGACCGCGTAAATCTGCTTTAATTATTTTAGCTGTTAAATCACTAGCCATAAATTATTACTTAGCTGTCCAACCACCATCAACATAAATAACTTCTCCGGTAACATAGGTTGATTCGTCGCTGCCTAAATACAAAGCTGCATTAGCAATATCGTCAACATGACCAACGTGACCCATTGGTGTACTCGAAATGACCAAATTATTAAAAGCTTCATTTTGCAAAATATCTTTAGTCATGTCGGTGGTAATAAATCCTGGAGCAATGGCATTTACTCTAATACCTAAAGTTGCTAAGTCTAAAGCAGACGCATGAGTAAGTTGAACTACGCCACCCTTGGCCGCACAGTAACCAATTGCACCAGCAAAACCAACCTTACCCAAAATAGAACTCATATTAATAATAGAACCTTTTATTCCTTGTTCTTTCATAGCATTAGCGGCGGCTCTGATACCATATAAGACACCTGATAAATTAACACCAATAACTTTATCCCAATATTCATCAGTAATATCTAAGGCGCCGCCTAAACCACCGATACCAGCATTATTTACCATCACATCAAGCTTACCAAACTTATCAGTTGCCGCTTTTACTAAGGCATTAACTTCAGCGCTTTTAGAAACATCACATTTTACATAAATAGCTTTATCGCTACTTACTTCAAAAGTTTCAGCTACATCAGAATAAATAACACTAGCACCTTCGGCTAAATATTTCTCAGCAATTGCTTTACCAATGCCTGAAGCGGCTCCGGTAACAATCGCTACTTTGTTTTCCATTCTCATATATTTTTATTACTTAACAAATTTCTTAAGGTATTCCGCTAAATCAACTAAACGATTAGAATAACCCCATTCGTTATCATACCAAGCAACTACTTTTAATAAATCACCACCAACTAAAGCGGTTGATTTTAAATCCACGATTGAACTGTGTGGATTACCAATAATATCTGTTGAGACCAACTCCTCTTCGCTAGCTTCTAAAATTCCTTTTAATTTACCACGAGAAGCTTTAACAAATTCTTTATTAACCGCTTCTATTGTTGTTTTTTTATTAAGCAAATATGTAACGTCACAAAGTGAACCAACCGGCACCGGAACACGAATAGCCATACCATCAAATTTGCCTTTAAGTGATGGAATGGTTTCAGTTACAGCCACTGCCGCACCAGTTGTAGTAGGCACAATATTAGCCGCAGCACCTCTGGCACGACGTAAATCTTTATGAGGACCATCAACCAAATTTTGATCAGCAGTATAAGCGTGAACGGTCGACATCAGTGCTCTCTTGATACCAAATTTTTCTTTAATAACACTGGTAGCCGGTGCTAAACAATTAGTAGTGCATGAGGCGCAAGACAGCACGTCGTCAGTCTTATTTAATTTCTCTTCGTTAACACCAAGAACAATAGTTTTACACTCTTTACCAGGTGCCGAAATAATAACTTTTTTAGCACCCGCTGTTAAATGAGCACTGGCGTCTTCTTTGCCACGGAAACGACCGGTACACTCTAAAACAACATCAACTTTTAATTTTTTCCAAGGCAATTGCAGTGGATCTTTTTGAGAAAAAACAGGATATTTTTTACCACCAATAACCAAAGAGTCTTTGGTATGGCTTACCTTGCGAGGATATTTACCATAACAAGTATCATACTGCATTAAATGAGCTAAGGTAGCGGTATCGGTTAAATCGTTAATGGCCACCACATTTAGTTTTGGGTGAGAGTCTAAAATAATTTTAAATGAAGCCCGGCCAATGCGACCAAAGCCATTGATGGCGACGTTGATTTTATTGTTGAACATAAAAAGAAAAATTTAAATTAATATGCAAACATTATAGCATATTTTAAAGCAAACAAAAAAGCTATCTGTCTTGATAGCTTTTTTTATTTTAACGTTTGTTTTTATTATTTTTTATATTAAACGGAATATCCTTTGGTTCCTGATCTTTTTTCTTATGACGATTGATGTCCACCTGAACCACAAAATCACGTTCCCCTTCTTTATTACCCGGGAATTTAACATCAACCGCTTGCTTTAAGATATGATGACCAACAACTACGCCACGAGCACCATCAACATTAACCTTAGTGCCAATTGGCGGTAAATTGTCAGCCATATCTTTATAACCTTCATATTCAAAAGATAAACAACACATTAGTCGTCCACACATTCCGGAAATTCTCTCAGAGCCACGATGAACTACTTGCTGGGCTTCAGCCATATCAGAAGTAATTGAGAAAAACTCACGAATATGTCCTTTGCAACATAAAACCTTACCACAAGGACCACAGTCACCACTAAAACGGGCCTCATCACGAGTACCGATTTGAGTTAGGCGAATTTGAGCATTAAAATGAGAAGTTAAATCTTTTACTAAATCACGAAAGTCAACACGACCATCAGCAATGAAGGCGAAGTTTAAACGGTTACCAACAAAAGAAAAAGATACATCAACTAATTTAATGTCTAGTTCTCTTTTAGCAACATACTGGCGACAGACATCAAGAGCTTCATTTTTCTTGTCCTGACTAGCAATTTTATTTAAATCAGAAAGACTGGCTAATCTTTTAATTGGTTTTAAAGCTCTTTCGCCGCCAGGAGTTTCATCGGCTCTTAGTTCCCTGTCTTCGACAAGCAAAACTTTACCCAATTCTTCACCGAATTCAGTATCGACAATAACGTAATCGCTTCGTTTTATTTTTATGTCTTCAGCTCCAAAGTTATAAACTTTATCCCAAGGAGTAAATTGAATTTGTGCGATTTTCATAATAAGAGAAACCCGCGCTTAGATTAGTAATCAAAGCGCGGGATAGCAGAGAGTTTAAATTAAAGACTGAAGCGAACAAATTGAGTAATAGTAGCACCACCTAAGATGTCTTTTACTTTTTTCTTATCGTCTTTAATATATTCTTGTTCAGTTAAGCAAACTTCACTGTAATACTTGCTCATTTTACCTTCTAGAATCTTTTCTACCATTTCTGCTGGTTTACCTTCTTTGATTAATAATTCACGAGCAATTTCTTTTTCTTTATCCATTTCTTCAGTAGTTACTTCTGCTGGAACTAAATATTTAGGGTTAGCAGCAGCTACTTGCATCGCAACATCTAGAGCGATTTCACTCTTACCAGCTTGGTCTAAAACAACTAAAACGCCCATACGACCACCTAAGTGAGAATAAGCAGCTACAGAACCACCTGAGACAACAGCAAAACGTTTGATGTTTAATTTCTCACCGATAACACCTGATAAATTTTCTAAAGATTCTTTAACAGTTGAAACGCCAAGAGGTAAAGCAAGTAAAGCTTCTAAATCAGCTGGTTTTGTAGTCTTAATTAAATTTAAAACTTCTTGAGCAAATTCTTGGAATTTTTCACTGCGTGACACGAAATCAGTTTCAGAATTGATTTCAGCAATATAACCTTCGCTAGCATCATCACTTACAGCAACTAAAACGACACCTTCATTAGCTTCACGATCAGTACGTTTAGCGGCTTTAGCAATACCTTTTTTACGTAAGATTTCTACGGCTTTTTCTAAATCACCAGCGGCTTCGTCAAGAGCCTTTTTACAATCAACCATACCAGCGCCGGTCATTTCACGAAGTTTCTTGATAGTTTCCATATTGTTAATGGTGGCTCTTTCGATTAATCAATAAACGAAAAAACCAAAATATTTTAAGAGAAAAAATTTATAATTTTTTAGACTAAGCAGTCTTAATGTTTTTCTTAGCATCAGCTACTACACTTTTAATAGTTTCCATTAAAAGAGCGATAGTTTTTGTTGCGTCATCGTTAGCTGGAATTGGGTAATTAACTAAGCCTGGGTCAACATTAGTATCACAGATAGCGATAATTGGGATATTCTTCATTCTAGCTTCAGTAATTGCAGTTTCTTCTTCTTTAATATCCCAAACAAATAAAGCGTCAGGTAATTTATTTAAATTAGTTAAACCACCAACACGCTCTTCTAATTTTTTAATTTCACGAGCGAAGTCTAACTGTTCTTTCTTGGTATATTTTTCTAATTTTCCAGAAGCTTGAGCTTCAAGCAAATCTTTATACTTTTGAACTGATTTTTTAACAACAGCGAAGTTAGTAAGGTAACCACCTAACCATTTTCCAACAATGTAAGGCATACCAGTGCTTTCAGCCATTTTTTTCATGCCAGATTTTACTTGGTTTTTGGTACCAACAAATAAAACACTTTTTCCTTCAGAGATAAGCTGACTCATAAATTCCATAGCTTCAGCTAACTTTTCGCGACTCTTGTATAAGTCGATGATGTAAACGCCTTTTTTGTCAGCATAAATAAAAGGCTTCATTTTTGGATGCCAACGATTGGTGCGATGACCAAAGTGCATACCCGCTTTTAACATTTCTTCTACGCTTGGTAAGTTTACCATATTGTTTTTTTTCTTTTATCCTTCCCTAAAAAATAGAGAAAGCGTCCACCCTGCGAGTCCATATTATAGAATATGGCCAAGAAAAATTAATCAGAGTGTGATATTTCTTAAATATTAAATAAAAATAGGTGGGGCTAATAATTAGCTCACCTAGGTCTTATATTAGAGCAAAAATCGATGTTTGTCAATAATTACCGCCTACTGTTGATAAAGCTCTCTAAACCCCTGATTGTACTCATTTATGGTCTGATTGTAGACCGCTAGGTCACTACGATAAGTCTCAAGCTCGGCATTATAAGCGTTTACTCCCGCATTATAAGTATCGACTAAACTATTATAAGCACTGATATTTCCGCTGGCCTGATAAATAGCTAATTGTT
>CAZHYP010000024.1:0-12419 GCA_964536885.1 uncultured Gammaproteobacteria bacterium
TTATTATACTGGGTTTTTACTCAAAAAGAAAACCCCAGCTCAATTAAAAACTGAGCCGGGGTTAGAAGACGCTAACAAAAGATTATTCTTTAATTGTTCCCGGAGTAGCTGTAGCATAACCGCCACTTAAATCACCAGTGTTTCCACCTAAACAATATGAAATAGTGTAAGTATTGGTATTGGCAGAATTATAAACATACTCGGTAATACCCACAGGACAAGCGCCGTCATTGGAAGGTGTTGGCGGATTAGGAATTTTGGTCATGTAAGTTGTTGAACCATTAGACAAAGCAGTGCCAGGAACAAAGCTGCTATTAACTGGATAACCATTGTTATCAGCATAATACATTGCTAAGGCAGTTTGGATTTGTTTAACATCAGACACACGACGAGCATCACGAGTTTTGGCTCTAGCCATATTAAAAGCCACTACCGACAAAGTGGAAAGCAATCCAATGATAGCCACTACCACCAACAACTCAATTAAGGTAAATCCTTTTTTCTGGGTCATAAATTTTAAAAAATTATAAATATAAAATTATTATATAATAATAAACTGAATATCGCAAACAAAAAACCAATTCTTTCGAATTGGTTTTTAAGAGATAAAAGATTTTATTTGATACCAGCTGGAGTAGCGGTTCCAGTACCAGATGCTAAGCCACCAGTAGGAGCACCTAAACAATAAACTAAAGAATAAGAGCGATTGTTAGAGTCAGCTGTGTAAGCATAAGCGGCTAAGTTAGCAGCGCAAGGACCATCGTTAGTTGGAGTTGGTGGAGTTGGAACCATGCCCATATAATTTGGAACTAGTGAAGATGTTGATGCTGGATATTGTCCATTATCATTATAGTACAGTTCCAAAGCTGTTTGGATTTGTTTAACGTCAGACACGCGTCTCGCATCACGAGATTTAGCTCTAGCTGAATTTAAAGCCACAATTGATAAAGTAGATAGTAAACCAATGATTGCTACTACTACTAATAATTCAATTAAAGTAAAACCTTTTTTCTGGGACATAAATTTAAAAAATATTTTCTATTAAAATTAATTAATTATATTATAACATCAATAAAAGTATCTAGCAACACTTTTTTAGAACTGACTAGCCATATTATACATTGGCATCAAAACCGCTGCCACCATAACTCCCACACCAATACCCATGATAGTCATAATCACCGGCTCCATCAAGGTGCTTAAATTGGACAACATCTTGTCAGACTCACGACCGTAAAACTCGGTTACCTTATCAAGCACGACATCAATCTTACCAGTACGCTCACCAACAGCAATCATTTGCGGCACCATCTTGGGAATGACAGGTTCATTTTCCATAACTGTAGATAATGGATTACCATCATTAATAGACTCTAAGGTAGCCAAAATAATTTCTTGGTAGATAACATTAGAGACCACTTCAGCCACAACCTCTAAACTTTTGGTAATGGTTACGCCACCCTTTAGCAAAGTAGATAGTGAGCGAGTAAAACGCATTAAATAAATATATTTAAATAACTGGCCAAAAATTGGCATATGTAATTTAAAATAATCAAAATTACGACGACCGTTATAAGTTTTAAGATAATAGCGCATCAATACTCCTAAACCAATCGCGGCGATTAAAATCAGAATAATATAACTCTGTAAAAATTCCGAAGTGCCAATAACAACTTTGGTCGCAAAAGGCAACTCGGCACCCGACTCGGTTAACATTGACGTCAGATTAGGAATAACATAAAGAAGCAAAACTATACCAACTCCAGCCAAACCAACTAAAATAAAAATAGGATAAATCATCGCTCCTCGAACCTTGGAGCTCATGTCGTAAGACTTCTCCATCTCATCTGCTAAATAGTTCAAAACTTCATCTAATTTACCAGATGTTTCACCAGAACGAATGATATTTACAAAAAAATTAGAAAAAATGTCTGGACGTTTTTCAAAAGCATCAGATAAAAGTGACCCGGCATCAACCTCAAAAGCAATATCGGCAATCATCTTTTTGAGTGAAAAATTCTCCGTTTGTTCAATTAAAATAAGTAGCGACTCTACCACTGGAACATTAGACGAAATCATAACTGAAAACTGACGCGAGAAAATTACCAAATCTTTAGTATTGGAGCGTTCTACAAATAATTTTATTTTTGTCTCTAAATCATTATCAGCTGGGACTAAGGAAATTATTTCCATTTCCTTGCGTCTGTAACGACTAATAATATCGGCCTCCCCCATGCCAACATCAACGCCGCTTTTGATTTTTCCTTTTTTGGTTCGAGCTTTAAAATGAAAAATAGCCATAAAACAAATAATTAGCTTTCAATAACTCTTAAAATTTCCTCAATTGTGGTAATGCCGCGAGCCGCCTTTAAATAGCCATCTTGTTTAATAGAAATAAAGTCCTGACTTTTTTTAATAACATCTAGCGTTAGTCCTTTACTGCCATCATTGATAATCTTTTTAAGCTCATCGTTAATTTCAATCGCCTCTGAAACCGAAGTACGACTTAAATAGCCAGTATTTTCACAACGAGGACAGCCGACTGCTTTGTAAAAAGCAATTTTATTTAAAAATTCTTCTTTAGTGGTAAAATCTGGAACCTCAGCTTTTAAAATGCCGTCAGGAATTAAACTAAGTTCATCTTTAATTTCTTTTAGTTCTTCTTGGGATAATTCAATCACCTGTTTACAATTATCACAAAGTTTTCGAGCCAGACGCTGAGCGACTACAGTCTTTAAGGTTGATGACAGCAAGAAAAATTCCACTTTCATATCAAGTAAACGGAAGATTGTTCCTAGAGCATCATTGGTATGCAAAGTGGACAACACTAAGTGACCAGTAAGAGCGGCATTAATAGCCAACCCCGCTGTTTCTTCATCACGAATTTCTCCCACCATAATAATATTAGGGTCTTGACGAAGTAACGAACGAAGACCAGAGGCAAAAGTAAAACCAACTTTAGGTCTAACTTGAGCCTGATTAATTCCTTTCATTTCATATTCCACCGGATCTTCTAGTGTAGAGATATTAACATTTTCTTGATTCAAAACACTAAGCACAGCATACAAAGTAGTAGTTTTACCAGAACCGGTTGGACCAGTAACTAGCAAGATACCACTGGTTTTTTTCATACCACGACGAATACAGGCGGAAGTATTGGCATTAAAGCCTAAAGACTCTAAAGTCGGCGTACCACGATTATTATCTAAAATACGCATCACCACTTTTTCCATCGAAGCAAGAGGCAAAGTAGAAACACGGAAGTCAATTTCGCGACCATTAATAATCAAACGAATACGACCATCTTGAGGGATACGAGTTTCATCCAGTTTTAATTTAGCCAAAACTTTAATACGAGCAATAATGGCATTATGAATACTTTTTGGCAAAGTAAGTGAGGTGTGTAAAATACCATCGATACGATAACGAACCCGACTTTCTTTAGCAAAGGGTTCAATGTGAATATCAGAGGCACGAGCTTCAACGGCGTGACGAATAATAACTGATACGATTTTTGATATCGGAGCGCTGTTTATATCATCATCACTAATTCCCTCTTCAGAATCAGTTTTAACCTGTACAAGTTCTTCTCCTTCTTCTTTGGCTTTAACCTCTAAAGCAGTAGAAATTTCTTCTTCGATTTTTTGATATTGTTTAATACCACGTTGCCAACTGCTTTCGGAAATTAAATGAAAAACTGGGTGTAAGTGATCGCCGGAAGCTAAAAAATTAACAGCTTCCATCGCCTTTAAATCAGCTTCTACCAGACCAATATTAATTACTTTTTCTTCCCTTCCAAAACAAATTATCTTATAAGTTCTAGCGATTTCTTCCGGTAAAAAATTCAAAATATTTTCAGGCAACTCCTCGTTTTGAATATTATAATAAGGCAAACCAGAAACCTCCGCTCTTATTTTAGTAAGGGTTTCCTCTTCAACTAAACCTAAATTAATAATTATAGAAGTTAGATTTGACTTAGCAGTATCTCCACGTTTTTTTAGTTCCTCAACCTTGTCAGCTGTAAGCAAACCTCTATCAGCTAAAGTTTGGAGTAATTTTTCATTCTTTTCCATATGCTACTTAGTGACCTTTTGGGTTAAAAAAGGATTACTGTTACCCACTCTCACACGAATAATATTCTGATTGCTAACGGTGCTAGTGGCTTCATCATCGGGGTTACTAATTGTTATATCACCTTCTTTTCCGGAGTTGTTTAAAATAATCTCTTGGCTTTTATCTAAATCGTCATAGCGAAAAGTGCTAACATAATTTTTTAAAGCCTTGATTCTTGAGTCCCGTAAAATATCCAGTTTCAGATCATTATTCGTACGATTGGAGTTAACTACTGGAGTAATTGTGTCATAATTTAAGAGAACGTTTGAAACTGTATCTTTAAAAACAAACAAAGAAACTCCCGCTAGAATAAGAAGGATGATAAAAACGTATAAGATTGTAGATTGTTGCCGTTTCATTTTTTGTAATAATAAGTATCAATTTCAATACTGCCCGAACCACCGTCAGATAAACTTAATTTTTTAACATCAAGCATTCTCAAATTACTTTCTAAAACTTCTAATAAATTTTTCATGCCCGCGTAATTAACTGAAGCAATCGACAATTCAATACCCACCTTACCAATTTTAGAGCCAGAAATAGCTGCTGTTTTTTCGGTTGAAGTAGCGCTATCCTCTTTGGATAGAGAAATTGATGTTGGAATAAAACCATTTTGTAAAATAACCTCTTCAATCTCACCAAACAAAGCTTCTTTATCATATTCATCCGGCAAAATTCCATTTACTCTTTCTAAATCAACTTTATCAATCTTATCATAAGCCAGCACTGCTTCTTGCAAACTAGCTAATTTATCTTTTTCAGCCTGAAGTAATCTTTCATGAGAACTAATATTTTCCGAAATAGCATTTGTGGTTTCATCAACCTTCGGTTTAAGTAATAAGAAATAAGATAACAATAATAAAAAAGACACCAAAATAACTACAAACAAATTGAAATAAGAATTCAATAAGTTGTTGACGTAATTTTGTTTACTTAAATTATTATTAGTCATAAATTATTCAGCTTGACGATAAAATATTTGTGGCTTAACTTTCAAACGCAGAGAAAAAGAAACTTTATTATCAGAATTAGTTGATAACTCATTGCGTCCAGAAGAACCAGAACTCACTTCAACAAAATCAGTAAATTTATCATTCTTAAAAGCTTTTACCTGCCAACTGATATCACTGAAATTTTTAGCAGTGGCCGACAGATTATAATCGCCGGTGATATCTCCAGAAAAACCGCTATAAACAACAGAATTTAAAGTATTTTTTTCTAACCAATTAAAGAAATCAGTCCAATAAATATGGGTGTCAGCCATTTGTTTGGTTAAAGTAAGTTTATCTTTAAAAGAAGTAAAGTCCTTAGCATTATTATTGATTTTTTTAATTTGGCCAGTTACTCCTTGAAGTTCTAAATTAATGGCGGCTGTTTTTTCCTCTTCTTGTTGCTGCCACCATGAAAGTCCGTAATAAATTTCCGCGACAAATGAAGCCGCCACAATTAAAGTTAAAAATAAAGAGATCAAATGTTTTTTCCAGTTAAAATCTACAATTACCTCATCCTTAATCAAATTAACTTCCAAAACCTTAGGATTAATAAAATTATCCTCTTTACTACTTACGGTATTTAATTTTTTCTTAAAAAGGTCCATGTTAAAAAATTAATTTTCGATATCTCTTAAAGCAAGTCCCACAGCAACCGCTAAACTAGGGCCCGCTTCTCTAATTACCGGTTTAAGTTCCTCTGAATAAGTAATTCGATTAAAAGGATCGCCGATTATTACTTGAATATTTAACTTATCACTCAAATATGTAGCCAGATTAGGAAGTAAGGAGCTGCCGCCGGATAAGATTATTTTTTCAACCTGACTAGCGTTAGACATATTATAAAAGTCTAACATATACTTAATTCCGCTGACAATCGGAGCAATGGTTTTAGCAATAATCGGCGGTAATTCAGTCACTTTATCAGATAAGGATAAATCCATTTTGAACTGCTCAGCTTGAGACAGTGTCAGTGACAATTTTTCCATCAAGGTTTTAGTGATTGTGCCGCCACAAATTTCCAAACTACGATTCAAAACAGGAATACTTTCTCTTACCACTGAAATGTCAGTGCTGTTGGCACCAATTTCCACAATCATCAAAGTCGATTTATCATTACCAATCAAAGAACGAACTAAAGAAAAAGTTTCGGTCTCTAAGTATGATAATTCCAAATCCGCCTGTTTAAAAATATCAATATACTTACGAACAATTTTTCGAGGAGAACAAGTTAGAAAAACTCTAGTACTGGATTTAACAAGATTTTTACTGTCCTCTGGTTCGGGAATAATTTTAAAATCAATCTTCATCTCTTCAAGCGGTAATGGAATAACTTTTTTTGCTTCTTCCAAAACGGCATCAGTCATATTCTTCTTATCAACACCGGTTAAAGTAATGATTGAAGAAAAAACAGCAAAGGTTGGCAGCGAAGCGGTTACTCTTTGAGCGGTAATCTTAGCTTCGGCTCTGACTTTATTAATTGCCTTAGCTAAATAGGCACTATCATCAATTTTAGTAAACTTAACATCGCTGACGTTTTCCGAAAAAGCGTAATTAGTTAAATATATTTTTTTTCCTTTTTTCTGTAGTTCCACCATTTTCAAAGAGGAGTCGCCAATATCTACACCCAAAAAAGAATTATCTGTTTTAGAAAACAAACCCATAGAATTTAAATTAAGCCCATAAATAAACTGACTATCACAGACTCATTAGTTTGATATGTATCAGTTTATATTATATAATAATTATAAGACAAAAGCAAAGAGATAAGTGCTTACAAAACCAAAAATTAACTTATGAATTTATTTACAAGATACAAAAAGATTTTTTTGATATTCGGTTTCATCGGAATCACGGTTTTTTTGGGTTTTTTACTCTATAAAACATTTTTCACTTCCACTTTAACTTTAACTCCTGAAGAAAACACTGCTACTAGCACCATTGGCGGTTTGCCATCATCTTCCGATGGCAGTGGGCAGATTGCTACTAGCACCACCTCAGGAAACATTCCTAGTAACGGCGACATCAACACTGGATCAGGACTGATCGATGGCGTGCAACCAGATACTAATGCTCCCAGTGAAATTGCAATCGGTGGAGTAACTAATGTTAAAACGATTACCGAATCTCCGAGCTTAGGTGCTACTCTATCTGGCTCCGGCGGTGTTCAATATTACAACAAGGATGATGGCTATTTTTACAAAGTAGATAATAACGGCAATATTGTAAAAATGAGCGACCGTATTTTTCACGATGTTTCAAACATCACCTGGGCACCAAGTAAAAATAAGGCTGTTTTAGAATACCCTGACGGTAGTAAAATTCTTTACAATTTTGACACTAAAAAACAAACAACTTTCCCTAGTCATTGGGAAGATTTTTCTTTCTCCCCACAAAGCGATGAGATTGTTGCCAAAAGCATTGCCTTAGACCCTGACAATAGATTCTTAGTCACTTCATCTGAAGATGGTTCACAGGTTACTAATTTAGAAGAGATTGGCTCCAATAATACTGTAAAAACTTCTTGGTCACCAAACAATCAAATCGTGGCCACCTATAGTAAGAGTTTAGATTTTAATCGTCAGGAAGTTTTCTTTGTTGGTTTAAACGGTGAAAATTTTAAATCAACTACTGTTGAAGGAAGAGGTCTAACGTATGAATGGTCAAAAGCTGGCGATAGATTACTATACAGTGTTTATAATGCTAATAGTGATATGAAGCCCCTGCTTTGGATTGTTGATGCTCAGGGTGATACCATCAATCAAAATCGTCAAAGTTTAGGAATTAATACTTGGGCAGATAAATGCACCTTCGCCAGTAATACTGAAATCTATTGTGCTGTTCCCAAAGATTTAGAAACTGGTTCTGGAATTGTTCGTAGTCTAGCTGATGATAACAGTGATGAGCTTTATAAAATTGATTTAACCACTGGTACACAAAAATTAATTGCCACTCCCAACGGAAAATTTAGTATTGATAATTTAATTGTCGATGACAGTCAAAGCAAGCTCACCTTCTCTGATAAAAATACCGGGCTACTATACCAAGTAAAACTTAAATAATATTAGAACTCGCTTAAACACCCCTCCTAACTTAAGCTGGGGTGTTTTTTTATGTCGCTAAAAAATTTTCTACTAGACTTATTATTTCCTAAAAAATGTTTGGGCTGCGAAAGGCTTGATATATGGTTATGTCCTAAATGTTTAACCTCTTTAAAATTATATCAAGGAGAGAAACCACGTGCGCTTAGAGACAACCGAGACTTAATCATCGCCGGTGAGTATCAAGATAATTTACTTAGCAATTTAATTAGTGCCTTTAAGTTTGGTTTAAATAAAGAACTTGTTATTCCCCTTTTTATTTTTTTAAAAACTGCGCTGGACAAAAAAATGATGGTGGATAATTTAAGTGGGAAAATATGGAAGAATATTTTAGTAATACCGATTCCCTTACACAAAAAACGCTTTCGGTGGCGCGGCTTTAATCAGAGTGAATTATTGTCTCGGGAGATAAGTAATTATTATAACTTTCCTCTTAATTTAAATTTGATAAGAGTTAAGAAAAATAAAAATCAAGCGGAGCTCGACGAAAAAGAGAGACTAAAAAATGTTTCCGGTATTTTTAAGTGGCGAGGCGAAGACTTAACCGGTAAAACAATTTTGCTAGTTGACGACGTAATAACTAGCGGAGCAACCGTAAATGAAGCCGAAGAGGTGTTGTTTAAAGCTGGGGCTTGTCGAGTAATAAAAGTGGCAGTAGCTAAAGGCTAGTTCTTGATTTTATTAAATATCATGCTATACTTTAAAAGACCTGATTGACCGGCCCACCAAGCTGGTTAGAGCAATCTATAGCGCAAGCTACTAAGGGTAAAACAATCTGAAAAGAGTTTTCTTAAGCTAATAAGGTTTAAGAAAAAAATCGGGTGGAACCGCGAGATTATTTAATCCCGTCCCGGTCACTGCATAAACTTAGCGTTTGTGCTGTTACCAGGGCGGTTTTTTAATGCCTGAACAGCCAATGACTGATTTATGACGGTTAACTCTATAATACATGTCGCATGAACATGAACACGAAATGTCAGAAGTTGAAGTAAAACGCCATTCTTTGGCTCACTTACTAGCAACAGCAATCTTAGAAAAATATCCCGAAGCAAAACTCGCCATTGGACCAGCGATTGAAAATGGTTTTTATTATGATATTGATTTTGGCGATCATAAAATTGTTGAAAGTGATTTAAGAGATTTTGAAAAACAAATGGCACGCCTTGCTAAACAAAATCTCAAATTCGAACGTTTTGAAAAGAATATTGACGAGGCGCTCGCTGAGGCTAAAAAAAATAACGACCCTTATAAAACTGAACTTATTTCTGATTTAAAAGATAAGGGCGAAACCGTGGTTAGTTTTTACAGTGTTGGTAAATTTACTGATTTATGCCGTGGTCCTCACGTCGAAAATACTGGTTCTATCAAACCTGGTAGTTTTAAGTTGGATAAGTTGGCAGGCGCTTACTGGCGAGGAGATGAAAAAAATAAAATGTTAACCCGTATTTACGGTTTAGCCTTTAACACCAAAGAAGAGCTTGATGCTTATCTCACTTTAATGGCTGAAGCAGAAAAAAGAGACCATCGTAAACTGGGTAAAGAGCTTGATATTTTTATGAATCATGAATTTGCTCCGGGAATGCCATTTTTCTTACCAAAAGGAATGATAATCTTAAAAGAATTAACTGAATTTGTAAGACGTCACTCTTACGGCGAAGGTTACAAAGAAGTAAGAACACCACAACTTTTAAATGCTGATCTTTGGAAAACTTCCGGTCACTGGGAACATTATCAAGAAGATATGTTCTGTCTGCATCACGCTGAAGATGATATTGATATGGGCATCAAACCAATGAACTGCCCAGCTCATATGTTAGTATTTAAGCGTGATATTCATTCCTATCGTGACCTACCTTTACGTTTAGCCGAAGTTACAACTTTATACCGTAATGAAAAATCGGGAACACTCCACGGACTCACTCGGGTGCGTTCTCTGTCACAAGATGATTGTCATATTTTTACTAGACCAGAACAAATTCTTGAGGAGATTTCTGAGCTTCTTGGCAAGATTAAAAAAATATACACTGTTTTTAACCTTCAAATTGACGAAATTCATCTATCTACCAGACCAGATCATTTCTTAGGCGAAAAATCTGTTTGGGATGAAGCCGAATCAAATTTAAAAACGGCTTTAGAGTCAGCTGGACTTCAATATAAAATTAACGAAGGCGACGGCGCTTTCTATGGTCCAAAAATTGACGTTAAAGTTAAAGACGCCATTGGTCGTCAGTGGCAACTAGCAACCATCCAACTTGATTTCCAATTACCACAGCGCTTCGAACTTAAATATACTGACACTGACGGCTCCCAAAAAACACCAGTAGTAATTCACCGTGCTTTACTTGGTTCACTCGAAAGATTCTTAGGTGTTATTATTGAACACTATTCTGGAGCCTTCCCTATCTGGCTCTCGCCAGTTCAAGTTAAGTTAGTATCCGTATCCGAAAACCACTTATCATACTGTGAAACTTTGGCCGAGGAATTCAGAGCCGCTGGTATTAGAGTAGAGATTGATGACGCCAACGAAACTATTGGTAATAAGATTAGAAAAGCGGTTAATGAAAAAGTGCCTTACATGTTAGTAATTGGGGACAAAGAAGCTGGGGCACCAGTACTATCTGTTCGCGACCGTGGGTCTCGAGATACTCGTGATATTAGTAAAGAAGACTTCTTTAAAGAAATTAAAGAAAAAATTGAAAATTACCTATAAAAACTGACCTAAAAAATCGAGCCGGCAAGACTATTTCCGGCTCGTTTTTTTTATGATATCATACCTTATGTTACTAACATTTAAGAAATCTAAGAATAACTATGAAAAAATCCGTTAAGTTTACGATTTTAATAATCGCTTTATTATTTATTGGTAGTCTAACTGCCTTGCTAATTAAAAAACAGCCTGTTCAAATTTTATTTTATAGCGACTCTTGCTCGCACTGCAAAATTGTCGAACAATATATAGACGACAACAACGTCAAGAATTATTTAGTTTTTGATGAACTCGAAGTCTCCAGTAACCCAGCTAATTCTCAACAGCTAATCAAGAAAGCAAAAAGCTGTGGACTGCCAACAGATAATCTAAGAGTTCCATTTTTCTTCGACGGCACTAACTGCTTTGTTGGCGATCAAGAGATTATAAAATACTTTGAAAGCAAAAAATAACATGAAAAAAATAATTACCCCAATAGTTCTGATGGCGGCAACATTAATTGCCTTACCAGCTAAAGCGGTTTGTCCAGTGTGTGTGGTAGCGGTTGGTGCTGGTTTAGGTTTGTCTCGCTATTTAGGAATTGACGATACAATCACTGGCCTTTGGATTGGCGGATTAACAGTTGCCATGATAATGTGGACTATTAATTGGGTGCGACCAAAAATAAAAAATAAAAAATTCAGACCACTGTGGAACGTTAATATTATTTTGGGATACTACGCTTTAATTGCTTGGCCGCTAACTACTCAAAACTTCATCGGTCATCCACTTAACACTATTTGGGGAATAGATAAAATATTACTAGGAATTGCTTTAGGAAGTTTTATTTTCTGGGGTATGAGTGAATTATATTTATATCTTAAAAAGGAAAATGGCGGACACGCTTATTTCCCTTTCCAAAAAGTAGTAATGCCTTTTGGCACTTTGGCTTTCTTTAGTTTAGTCTTTTATTTACTCACTAAATAAAAATATGAGCGACAAATTAATCGGACTTGATGAGATGATAAAAAAGTTTGATGATCTTAAAAAGGACAATAAATTAGATTTATCCAGTGATCAAGATTTATCAATAGCAATTATGAATTTAGTCTCCATTGAAGAACACTTCTTCTTTACAGGAGCTAAAACTGGCAAAGCAGAATATTATGACCTGCTAAATGAGGTTAGAGAAATGCGCAAAGAGTTACTTAAAAAAATTATTAAAGAATATGAGGGCGAGGTGTGGTGTATTTCTAAACACTTACTTGCCGCCTCTTATCGCTTAATGGAAGTAGGAACCAAGGCGCAAGGAAGAAACAACAAAGAAGAAGCTCAGGAGATGTTCCAAAAAGCTTATGACCTCTACTCACTGTTTTGGGGATTAAATATGAAACTGATTGGAACCGATGATATTCGCAAAATTGACGACGACGCTTTAAACACTAAAGATACAGAAAAAACTGGATTCGCCGGAAAGATTGGCAATTTAGTAAAAAAAGTGGTAAACTGTTGTTTAGAGTAATGGTTGTT